>NZ_RZSN01000067.1:0-28388 GCF_003997315.1 Mesorhizobium sp. M1A.F.Ca.IN.020.04.1.1 | reverse complement strand
CTGCAGGGGCTTTCCGGCTCGCTGGAGGAGGTGAGTTGGCTGCTCGACCCCGAGGGCAAGCCCGTGCCGCCCACGGGCAGCCGCCCGTTCGCGGGACTCGGCGAGAAGATCGCCTTCGAGGGCGTCAGCTTCAGCTATGCCAATGAGGAGCAGCGCGCGGCGGTGCTGCATGCGGCGAGCTTCGACATCGTGAGCGGCCGCTCGACGGCGCTGATCGGCCGCTCCGGCGCCGGCAAGACGACCATCGTCAACCTGCTCTGCCGCTTCGTCGAGCCCGATGGCGGCCGCATCCTCGTCGACGGCGCGCCGCTCGGCGAGATCGACCCGGCCCAATGGCGGGCGCATATCGCTCTGGCCAGCCAGGAGCTGGAGCTGGTCGACGGCACCATCCTCGACAACATCACCTACGGCAAGGACACGGCCAGCGCGGAAGAGGCGCGCCGCGCGGCCAAGCTCGCCGAGGCGCATGGCTTCATCGAGACGCTGCCGCAGGCCTACCAGACGGTGGTCGGCTATCGCGGCGTCAACTTGTCGGCCGGGCAAAGGCAGCGCATCGCGCTGGCGCGAGCGCTGCTGCGCGACCCCGACATTTTGATCCTCGACGAAGCCACAAATGCGGTGGACGGGCTCTCGGAAGCGGCAATCGTGGAAACGCTGAAATCGCGCGCCGGCCGCCGCACCACGATCGTCATCAGCCATCACCACTCGACCATCGCGTTCTGCGACGACCTGGTGATCCTGGAGCATGGGCGGGTGAAGAAGCAGGCGCCGTTCGCGGAACTGACGGCGCGCAGCATGGATGAGCTGTACCAGCCGGAGTGAGGGCTTTCTTTGCGAGGGAAGTGGCGAAGGTTGGCGCGAGACACCCCCCTCTGCCCTGCCGGGCATCTCCCCCGCAAGGGGGGAGATTGGCAGCTCCGGCTGCCGCGCTCTTCCTGCTCCGTCGGAAGTTGGCGAAAGCGGCGACGACATCTGATGTCCCCCTTGCGGGCCCTTGCGGGGGAGATGTCCGGCAGGACAGAGGGGGTGCTGTCCCGCCGGCGCTAAACCAGCTTCACCCCGCCATCGCCAGTGGCGCGGCGCTCTTGTTGGGGATCTGAATGTCGATCTCCAGCGTCGACATGGTGGCGCCGCGATCCATCGAGACCTGGAGATAGTCCTGGTCGATCTGTACATGCTTGGCAATGACGGCCATGATCTCCTCGCGCAGGATGGAGACGAGGTCTGGCTGGCCACGGCTCTGGCGTTCGTAGGCGAGCAGCAGCTGCAGCCGCTCGCGCGCCACAGGCGCACTGGTGCGCCGCTTGAAGAGGTCGAGAATGCTCATGCCGCCCTCCTTCCGAGAAGCCGTTCGAGGAAACCCTTGCGCTCGAAGGGGACGACCACCGGCAGGTCCTCGCCTTCCAGGCGCCGTGCCGCTTCGAGGTAAGCCTTGGCGGCGATGTTGATCGGCTCGCTGAGCGTCACCGGCGCGCCGAGGTTGGAGGCCCTGAGCACATCCTGGCTTTCCGGGATGATGCCGAGCAGCGGCGTCGAAAGGATCTCCAGCACGTCGTCGATCGACAGCATCTCGCCGCGCGAGGCGCGCGCCGCGTCATAGCGCGTGACCAGCACGTGCTTCTGGATCAGCTCGCCCTGCTCGGCCTTCATGGTGCGGGCGTCGAGCAGGCCGATGATGCGGTCGGAATCTCGCACCGACGACACTTCCGGGTTGGTGACGATGACCGCCTCGTCGGCGAAGCGCATGGCAAGCTGGGCGCCGCGCTCGATGCCGGCCGGGCTGTCGCAGAAGACATAGTCGAACACCGAGCGCAGCCGGGCGATGACTTCGGCAACGCCCTCCTCGGTCAGCGCGTCCTTGTCGCGCGTCTGCGAGGCCGGCAGCAGATACAGCGTCTCCAGCCGCTTGTCGCGGATCAGCGCCTGCGACAGTTTTGCGGTGCCCTGGATAACGTTGACGAGGTCGAACACCACGCGGCGCTCGGCGCCCATGATGAGGTCGAGATTGCGCAGGCCGACGTCGAAATCGACCAGCGCAACCTTCTTGCCGGTCTTGGCCACGGCAGCGCCGAGCGCGGCCGTCGAGGTTGTCTTGCCGACGCCCCCCTTGCCCGAGGTGACCACGACTACCTTGCCCATATATCCAGCCTCCGTTGGCGATTTTTATTCTCTGGCCGTGCCGGGCACGGCGGACTCATGAAGGACAATGGCACGCGAAACCGGTCCGAAGCTTGCGCGGCCAAAGACTCAGCCGAGCGGCACCACGCACAGCGCATCGTTTTCGAGGAAGGCCTGCACCGCCTTGCCGCGCGAAACACCTTCCATCTCCTCGGCCGTGGTGTACCAGCCGTCGACGGCGAGCAGCTCGGCCTCATTCTTGCGGCAGAAGATGCGCGCCGATGTGTTGCCTTCCGAGCCGGCGATCGCCCGGCCGCGCAGCGTGCCGTAGACATGGATCGAGCCGCCGGCGACGATTTCCGAGCCGGACGCGACCGAGCCCAGCACGATGACGTCGCCATGCGGATGAAAGACCGACTGCCCCGAGCGGATCGGCGCCTTGATCATCAGCGTGCCGGCGGAAGGCTCGTGCCGTGCAGGTACAGCACCCTGCCCCGACCCGGCCGGTTCCGACTTGGCTGCTTCGGCGGCTCGCGCGTTCTGCGCATCGAGCTTCGCCGGTTCATCCTGCGGCGCCCTCATTTGCCCCGGCTGCACGTCCTCGACCGTAGCCGTCTCGACCGTGATCTCTTCCGCCTTCGCCTTGCGCGCGGCCCTGCCCAGCAGGCCCTCGGCGGTCGCCTCCTTGGCGCCGGCGAGCAGCGGCGGCAAATCGGGGCCGAGCTCGGCGCCCTCGAGCTCGATCGCATAGACGCGGATGCCGCGCCGGGCGAGCGTGCCGACAAGTGCAGCGATCTCCTCAGGGCCCGGCTTCAAAGTATTGAGATCCAACACTACCGGGCGGCCGTTGAAATAGCCCGGCGAGTTGCCGATCCAGTGATCGAGCCCCTCCAGCCACTCGTCGATCGGCGCCTCCGGCGTCAGCGTGAAAGCGACGAAGGAGCGGGCGCGGAAGCGGATGGATTTGTTGTGCAAAGGGGCGGCGAAGGTCACGGCCAGACGAATCCTTACTCAATGGTTAAAGGGTGCCGGGCGAATGGTTAACAAAAGGTTAATTTTGCGGATGGCGGCCGCTGAGGAACTGGCGCAGCTAAGTTTTGTGGCGGGGTGGTCACAGTGCCTGCCGCAGCGTCTATCCAGCACACAATTCGACACATGGCGTGAGCCGGCAAGGAACGCTCAGCGGGGCCTAACGGCCAACAATATGCTCGGCATTTCGGTTCTTGTCGGCGGAGGCACCAAGATCTGTATCTCGGCTCTTTCTTCGGCGCCACGCGGAAGCCCTTCATAGGAGTCGGACGGCGTCGCGCGTCAAGCGAAATTTAGTCGCCGGCAAGCTTTTCAGGACAACGGCGCCGACAATATTATTTCGCCTCGCCTTGTCGCCGCTTCGGTTAAGCGCTATGTTTTTCAAATCGAACTTGTTGAACGAATGTTGTTTCTGCGCCTTGGCGCCCTGACGATCTTCCCTCTCAATTTCGAAGACTGCGACGTTTGGCACGCAGCCAGGCGGCGATGATTTGCGTCGATTTGAAAGGAAAATCGTATGACTACTGGAACCGTGAAGTTTTTCAACGCCACGAAAGGCTTCGGCTTCATCGAGCAGGGCAATGGGCAGCCGGACGTGTTCGTCCACATCTCCGCCGTCGAGCGCGCCGGAATGCGCTCGCTAGCGGAGGGCCAGAAGGTGAGTTTCGACATCGTGAAGAACCAGCGGAACGGCAAAAGCTCGGCGGAGAATATCCAGGCGGGCTGATGCCGTGCATCCATGGCCTTTGACCGCGGATGTACCGGCATTGGCCTTGGAGCACTTTGATCTTGCGGATGTCTTCGTCCCGAAACCGGCTCCCGATTTCGGGCAACATGTTTTGGGGTTTTACGCATGTCTTCCCCTAACCGGTTTCCGATTTCGGGAGATATGCTTTGGAAGGTCGGGCTTGCCCGGCCTTCTTCGTTTCAAATTGCGAGGTAGACCATGGCCGAAACCAGTGTGTTCAAGCCGAAGGGCGACGCCAAGAGCGAAGCCACCACGAAGACGGCGCGCACGATAATCGAGGGCGAAGCGGCAGCGCGGCAGGCAAAGACGGAACGGCTCCGCGCGGCCAGGCTCGCCCGCGGGCCGGCTGAAGCGGAGCCAAAGAAGAAGCCGGCAAGGCGAAAATAGCGACGGAGGTCTTGGGGAAGTCTACTTCTCCCGACGCGATTCGGCTCGAGTTCCCGCGGCTGGGGATCGCCGATCCAATGCCCTCCAGCCGAACTATCCCAAAGGCCGGATGGCCGGGCCGTTGAGGACAGCTCCGTCCGGCGCGAACTGCGAGCCGTGGCAGGGGCAATCCCAGCATTGCTCGGTCGAATTCCAGTGCACGATGCAGCCGAGATGCGTGCAACTGGCCGAATGCCGGTGCAGCTTGCCGTCGCGATCGCGGCACACGGCGAACTTGCTCAAGCCGTCCTGAAGTATGCCGCCTTCGCCGGGCTCGAGGGCGTCGGCCGACTTGACCTCACCGGGCAGCAAATAGCCGGCAAGGTTCTTCACCGTCGTAAGGTTCTCATTGACGTAGTGCGCGAGCGCGGCGGGCGGCGTCCGGTCGGGGGCGTAGACGGCTTCCCAGGAGTTCGATCCGGCCACGATCAGATCGCGGATGAGCAGTCCGGCCAAGGCGCCATGCGTCATGCCCTGGCCGGAGTCGCCGGTGGCGATGAAGACGTTGCCGTTGCCGGGGCTTCGGCCAATGAAGCCGCAAAAGTCGATCGTTTCGAGGACCTGGCCGGACCATCGCGCTCGTTCTCCGCCAAGATCGGGCACCAATGCCCTGATCCAGGCCTCGAGCGCGACAAAGCGCGCCGCGCCGTCATCCGCTTCGCCCGATTTGTGATCGCGGCCGCCGGCTATGAGACAGTCCGTCTTGCCGGGGCCGGGATTGAGGCGGACATAATAATAGGGATCGTCCATATCCCAGTAGAGCGCATCCGGGAGGGTTCCCCTGGCAATGTCGAAAGCCATTGCATAGGTGCGGTAAGGCGCCATCTTGCTGTGGATCTTGACCCAGGTGTTGATCGGGGAATTGGTGGCAAACACTGCGTTCGAAGCCGTTACGGTGGAGCCGCCGTCGCATTTCAGGCGAACCTTGTCCCCCTCCTCGATTTCGGTGACGGCGCTGTCGGCGAATGCCTTGCCGCCTCGTTTCTCGAAATCGGCCAGCAGCGCGCGCAAATATTTCAGCGGATGGAAGGTCGCCTGGTCTGGATAGCGCAGGATGGGCGCCGATTCATGGCCCTTGAGCGGCACACCCTTGCCATGCTCAGCTTCGGCGCCGATCTTTGCCGCAGCCGCATACTCCTTGTTGCATTCTCTGGCGGCCTCTTTCTCGTCCATCCATGCGGCCGGGAACAGGAAGCCGTCCAGCCGGCGGAAATCGCAGTCGATCTCCAGCGTGGCGACATGGCGTTCGATGCGGTCGACGGCGGCCTGCTGGCTTTCCTGGAATCCGCGCGCCAGAGCCTCGCCGCGCATGTCGATCAGCGTGCTCAAGCCGTCGTCGCAGATGGGTGCCAGATGGGCGGTCGTGCGCGATGTCATGCCGCCGAGCAAGGGGCCGCGATCCACGAGCACCACCCTGCGTCCCGCCAAGGCCAGTTCGTAGGCGATGGAAACGCCGGCGATGCCGGCGCCGATGACGGCTACGTCACAATGCTCATCCTGCTCGAGGCGAGGCGCGTTGGGCAAGCTGGTGTCGAGTGTCCAAAAAGATCTGGTCGCTTCGCTGCTGACGTTCATTGCCTGCCTCGTCGAAACGAAATCGGATGCCCGCGCCGAATGCTGCTCGGCCCGGGTTGCAGATCATCGTGACCGGCTCCACCCTAACGGCTAGGTGCTCTTGAGCGTTCCGTTCATCCCGTTCGGGTAAAAGCCGCCCTTGCTCACACCCGACTGATCGGTCAGATAGACGATGCGCAGCACCTCCTGCGGCGTCCTTGTGAAGGCAATCGCATCCGGCGTCGAAGGAACGACGTTGGCCTTGCCGTCAACCTGAATGCCCTGGTCTTTGTCCTCGTTCCCATCGATCTTGTCGCGTGCGTCGGAAACCGCATTCGCCGCCTTCCAGGCCTTCTCGCCCATGCGATAGAGCGACGACCGCGCCATTCCCATGTGATAGGCCTCGACCGCGAGAATTCCAGCCGCGGCAGCGAGGAATTCCTTGTTCTTCAGGACAGTCGCCGCACCGGCGTAGGCCGTCACACCGACGTCCTCGAACAGCATACCGCCGAGCACGAAATTCATCTGATTGCCAAACGCATCGAAATCGTCGCCGAGGCCGGCCGCCTTGGCGACCGCGGCAAAGCCGGCATCGAAATCGATCGCCGGCCGGTCCACCGCGTTCGACGCCAGCGTCTTGCGATAGAACCTGACATGGGCAAGTTCGTTTTCCGCGACCTCGCGCATGAATTCACCGAGCGCGGGCGTATCGAAGGCAACCTTTTTGCCGCCGACGACGTCGCCGGGTTTGGAACCGATGTCCGAGTCCTCGATGCCCTTTCCCGTGGTGCCGCGGAGGTAATATTCGGCCTCCATATATTCCAGGTTGAGCGCGAAGCGGAAAATGTCTTCGTCTTTTATGTCGTCCTGCGCGGCAGCAGACGAAGTCGAAGCAACGCCGGCCGCTGAAGCAAGGGTCGCTCCAAGACCGATTTGCAGTGCCCGGCGGCGACAAACATGAAGTGAAGGCGTGACAGCGGTCATAGCTTCCTCCCGAAGCCCGCCTGTCAACCGGTTTGGCCTCAATGAGCGGGCCAGCCGCCAAACTTCGCAGAAGGCAGAATGTTCCTGAAAAGAAGCCGATATGGCTTTGCCTGGGGGAGCCTGATGCGGCCGCGATACGGCTCGCGTGGCGCCGGTGCGGTTTTGCGCAGTCAATGGCTCGAGCCCTGTCGCCCGGGCGGGCGCCGGGCTTGCAGGCAGGGCGACGGGCGCCTCACTCGACCCGGCGCCATGAACAAGCCCGGGAGATCGCCTCGCCGCGCTCGGCTTCCCGCTCCAGCCTGACGAGAGCTCAAGCCGCCAGCTCCACCTCACGGGCTGCGGCGATCATGACGCCGGCGAGCAGGCCGCAGGCGGCTTGCCAGGCCTCGCGGACCTGAGGCGTGAAGGCCTCGCCCAGGCCCGCCTCCAGCGTCTCGATCAGCGCGTGGCCGACGATCGGATAATGATGCTCCTCGACGCCATAGCCGACATGGCGCCTGGCGAGATCCTGCACGGCGGGCAGGATGGTCTCGGCGCGGGAAAGGCCATGCACGACGAAGCCCAGCGCCGCCATCAGCTTGGCGCCCTGCCTGCTCATGTCCGTTGCGCGAAACAGCCCCTTGAGGCTGGCGTCGATGGCAAACAGCTTCTCGTAGAACAAGGCCGCGGCCGCCTCCTTGATCGGCACGACCTCGCGAAAACTGTCCTGCACAAGCCTGATCTGGTCGGGTGTCATCGGCGTGCTCCTCCGCATTTGCTAGGCTGCAAACATCCGGCGCGAGCGTTTCGCTGGCATGCCGGTTGTGGAGCGGGTGTGTTTCAGGCGTGTGTTGGGCGGGTATCGTGTTGCGGAAACTCCACCTCGGCTGCCATCAGCCGCTTCGCCGCATCCGCCGCGGCGCTGCAATAGCTCTGGTCGCCGTGGATCAGGATCATCACCATGGCGCCCTCGATCAGCAGGAATAGCTCGCGGGCCCGCTCCTTCGGCGACGGCACCTTCGCTTCGGCGAGCAGCATTTCCAGATGACGCTCCATCAGCGCCTTGTGCTGGCGCGCGATCACGCGCGCGGGGTGGCCGGACAGGTCGGCAAGCTCGATCGCCAGCCGGGTGAAGCCGGAGCCCGCCCAGCGCGGCTTGGACGACCACTTGACCAGCCCCTCGAAAAGCTTGTCGATCAGCACGTCCGCGCCGCCCGAAAACTCGATGCCGTAATTCTGGAAGTCGGCGAATGTACGCTCATGCTGCGAAGCGAGCACGGCGGTCAAGAGCGCGTCCTTGCTGTCGAAATGATAGTAGAGCGTGCGCTTGGTGACGCCGGCGGCATCGGCGATCTCGTCCATGCCAACGCGGAAAAAGCCCCGGCGGCGAAACAGCTTGTAAGCCGCCTGGAGGATCTCGGGCCTGGTCTCGTCGGACGCTCTGGGCATGGGGCGCGCTGCCGTTGCCGTAAGTATACTCGCTAGTGAATTTACATCAGCGGCCACGCGACCTTCAATAATCAGCATTCGCTAATATTTTATGGGAGGACGACGATGGAACGAGCAGTCCCCACGCCACTCGATGTTCCGACGGGCATCGTGACTTTGCCCGACGAGATCAGGGCAACATCGGCGGCGCCGCAACTGCTCAAGGGCATGACCTGCATCGAGGACCTGCGCCGGGCCGCGAGCCTCCGCGTGCCGCGCGTCTTCTTCGACTATGCGGAGTCCGGCTCCTATGCCGAGCAGACGCTGCGCGCCAACCGCGCCGACCTGGAGCGCATCACGCTCAAGCAGCGCGTCCTGGTCGATGTCGAGCAGCGCGACACGGCAACCACGATCCTCGGTGAGAAGGTGTCGCTGCCGATAGCCCTTGCACCGATCGGCCTCGGCGGCATGCAATGGGCCGATGGCGAGATCCTCGCCTGCCGGGCGGCAAAAGCCGCGGGCATTCCCTATACGATGAGCACGATGTCGATCTGCTCGATCGAAGATGTGGCGCAAGCTGTCGGCAAGCCATTCTGGTTCCAGCTCTATGTGATGAAGGATCGAGGCTTCGTGCGCTCGCTCATCGAACGCGCCGACGCCGCGCGCTGCAGCGCGCTGGTACTCACGGTCGACCTGCAAGTGCTGGGCCAGCGCCACGCCGATGTCAGGAACGGGCTTTCGGTGCCGCCGGCGCTCAAACTTCGCACGATCGTCGACATCGCCAGCCGCCCGGCCTGGGCGGCCCGCATGCTTTCGGCCAAACGCTGGACCTTCGGCAACCTCGCCGGCCATGTGAAGGGCGAGGACAGCATCAAGGCGGTGGCGGATTGGGTGGCGCATCAGTTCGACGCGACGCTGAGTTGGAGCGATGTCGACTGGATCAGGAGCATCTGGCCGGGCAAGCTGATCCTCAAGGGCATCCTCAATGTCGACGACGCGCGCAGCGCCAGCAGGGCCGGCGCCGACGCCATTGTGGTGTCCAACCATGGCGGCCGGCAGCTTGACGGCGCGCCGTCAACCATCTCGATGCTGCCGAGGATAGCGGACGCGGTGGGCTCCGATGTCGAGATGCTGTTCGACGGCGGCGTGCGCTCAGGCCAGGATCTGATGCGGGCGCTGGCTCTCGGTGCCCGAGCCTGCCTGGTCGGACGCGCCTATATCTACGGCCTCGGCGCCGGCGGCGAGGCGGGCGTGGCGACGGCAATCGACATTCTGCGCAAGGAGTTGTCCGTCACCATGGCGCTGACCGGGACAACGAGCGTCGCGGAGATTGATGGCCGAGTGCTGAATTGAGCCGATCATCTCCCGTTCGCGGCGGGAAGGTGCCGAAGGGCGGCGCTAACGTTAGCCATTCGATATGCACCCCCCGCTGGTCTACCGACCATCTCCCCCCAAGGGGCGCCTTCAGGAGCCCAGCGTCACTTCGCAGGAACGTGGGCCGCCCTACTCGCACTGCCGGCGCGGGCCGCCGTCATAGGGCTGGTAAGTGTTGTCCTGCGGATCGTAGGAGCGATAGCGGCTGAAGCAGGAGTCGATATGGTCTCCCGACATTTGCGGGCCCAACAGCCGATCCCTGGAAGGCTGGTCCTCCGGCAAAATCTCTTCCGGCGGGCCGCCATAAGTCGTCGCGTAGCCGTCCCGTGTCGTGGCGTAGCCTTCCACCTCGGCCTGGTCGTCAGTCACCTCGCCTTGATTGTTCATCCAGGGCTGATCGGGTTGGCGCCCGTCGGTCGAGGCTGTGCGATCGCCGCCCGGATCGAAATAGGGCGAGATGCAGGGGCGAATCTCCCCGCTGTAGGAGCGGTAGCTGTTTTCTTGCGGGCGGTAGCTGCGATAGCGGTGGGCGCACCATTCGAGATGCGCGGCGGGCAATTGTGCCTGCTGGGCCGGCGCCTGCTGCGAAGGCTGTTCAGCCGCATCGGCCTGGCCCGTCTGTGAAGCATTGGGCGGAGAGACCTCGGGCAAGGGCTGCAACTGCCGCGGCGCGGCGGCTTGCGGCGTTGGGAGAGCTGCGGTCTGCGTGGCCGTATCCGCCCCTTTGGCCCCCTCGTCCGCCTTAACGGACGCGCCGGCGGTCTGCTGGGCCGGGATGCGCTCGAGATCCTGCTTCGCCGGATCGACGGGCCTGGCGTCCTTGGTCCAGAGCTCCGAAACGCCGATCGCCGGCGTTGCCTGGCGCACCGGCTTGGCGGCCAGCAGCCAAGTGGCGAAGGCGAGCCCTGAGGCAAACACGGCCAGGGTCAGCACGAAGCCGCCGACGATTCCCAACAATGCCTTCACGCTGCTCTCCTTCGACCCCCGCTATACAATGCGGGGGGCGGGATGGGAGTTCCTCTGCCGCCTCTCGAGATGAGGAACTAGGCGACCACCTCGCCATACTCCCTCACCTTCCCGTCCTGCCCGCGAATCCGCCATGTCTCGCTGTCCCGGCCCTCGATGTGGCTGGGGCCGAGCGGCACCTTGCCGCCGCCATCGGGCAGATCGATGACATAGGTCGGGTTGCAGATGCCGGAGAGGCGCCGGCGCAGTTCCGCGGCCAGCGCCTGGCCCTCGGCAATCGTGGTGCGGCGGTGCGCCATGCCCGGCGCCAGATCACCATGGTGAAGATAGTAAGGTTTTACGCCCAGCCGATAGATCAGCTCGCGGCAGAGCTCTTCCAGCACCTCGACCTTGTCGTTGACGCCCTTCAAGAGAACGCTCTGGTTAAGCAGAACAAAACCCGCCTGACGCATGGTCCGGCAAGCCGTTTCGGTGGCCGGCGTAATCTCGCGCGGGTGGTTGAAGTGGGTGACGACCGTCACCATTAGTCTTCCCTGCAGGGATGCCGTCAGGCCGGGCGTGATGCGCGACGGCAGCGCCACGGGCACGCGGGTGTGGATGCGCAGGAGCCGCACATGCGGGATGGCCTCGATGCGGGCGCGGATTTCGGCGAGCGCCTTGTCGGGCAGCGACAGCGGATCGCCGCCGGTCAGGATCACCTCGCGGATCTCGCTATGTTGGGCGATGTAAGCGAGGGCTGGCTCCAGCGCCTCGCGCGTATAGCCGCGGCCGATCGAAGTCAGCGCCTCCTTGCGAAAACAAAAGCGGCAATAGACCGCGCATTGATAGGTCGGAAACAAGAGCACGCGGTCGGCATGGCGATGGGTCAGCCTGGGCACCGGGCTGAAGGCGTGATCGCCGATCGGATCGCCGAGCTCGCCCTCGGCAGTGATCAATTCGTCCGGCGATGGGATCACCTGCGCGCGGATCGGATCGTTCGGATCGTTCCAGTCGATCAGGTCGAGATAGGCTTTCGGCACGCGCACCTTGTGGGCGGCGGCGGCTTGCTGCGCAGCGGCGCGCTCGGCCGGTGAGAGCGGCAGGGCTGCGAGGTCGCGCACATGGCGCACGCCGGCACGCACGTCGTCCTGCCAGGCGGCGTCGGGTCCGCGCGCGGCTTCCTTGAGATCGGTATCTGAGGTCATTGGGGTCTCGGTACGAACTTGCGCGGGATATCGGCCGGATGGATGGCCGGGTCAATCGTTTTGGTTGCCGCAGAGCGGTGGAGTGGCGCGCGAGACCGGCCGGGCCTGATGCCCGGCTTGTCTCGTGGCTTTGAGCGCGACGAAATTGGCGCTAATTTGGCGCAGGCTTCGGGGGCGAGACGAATGGATTTCAGCGCAGGCCATGGCTACCTTCTCATCGGCGGGCTCATCCTGGTCGGCGCCGGGCTGCTGATCATTTCGCTGATCGTCAATCTGCGCGTGGCGCACAGCGTGCGCGACGAACTGCGCCATCGCGAAAAGCTGCTGGAATATTATCGCAACATCTTTTCGCAGCTAGGCGTGATCCTGATCGGCATCGGCGTTTCGCTGTTCATCTTCTTCTTCCAGCAGAACTATCAGGACCAGCGCAAGCGCGAGACCGAGCTGCAGCAGGTTCTCGCCAAACTGGCGGCGCGCGTTGCCCGCGGCGCCCCCGTCATCGAAACGCTGGGCGAGTTCGACGAGATACTGGATGAGGGCAGCGCCTATGTCGGCCCCGAACACGGCGGAAGCAACGCCGCGATCACCGCCAGGGGAACGGAGCTCGCCAAGCAGGTCGAAAAGATCCTGCTGGTCGAACGTGATGTCGATGTTCGAGACTTCGAAATCCTGAACCTGTCGCGCGACCTCGAAGCCACCTTTGTCGTCAACGAGATCGATCCGACGCTGTGGTTCAACATCGTGCGCGACGAGAACGAGATCAAATACGCGACGACGCAGTTAGCCCTCGACTACAAGGACCTGCATGACGCGATCGGCGACGAGGCGTTGGAGGCCGCGGTCGCCCAGCCCGACAAGGAACCGAAGATCAAGCACGAGGTGCTCGACATCCTCTATGACGCCGACCTGCTGCGCCAGCGCAGCAGGCGGTTTCTCGCCCGCGCCTGCTGGCTCTTCAGCAAGGGCAAGAGTTTCGTCGCCCTTGCACCGGTTGATGCGATCGAGACTGACACCAAATCGCAGCAGGAATGGATCGACCGCGCGAAATCGGTCCTGACGCAGACGAAGTCGGGCAGCGGCGACTGCTTCAAGCTGCTCCGCTACGGGCAGGCATTCTGAGCCCGCTGGTCTTTGCTTGATACATGTCGTTCACCCAGAATCGCCGCACGGCTCTGGGTGAAGCGATCAGTCCCCCACCCGCTGCAGCCTGCCCAGATGATTGTCGTCGAGGAACTCGATCGTCATCGCCGAGGCCTTGCCGTCGGGGCCGACGACGAAGCTCACGCCCGCCGGCCGGTCCGGCGTCTCGGCGTCGGGATGGGTCAGGAACAGATCGCCGTCGAAATGCGTCAGCGAATAGGACCGCGCTCCGGCCGGTCCGACCTCGAGCACAAGGCCGTCGCCCGCGCTCGACACGGTCGCGCCGCCGATGAAGTCATTGCCGTAGCGGCCGGAATAGGCGCTGGCCGGCCGGGCCGGCCTTGGCGGAGACGGAGGCGCGGCATATTCGGCCTTGGCCGCGGCGATCGCCGGACCCAGCATCCCGGCATAGATTCCGTCCCAGGCCTCGACCCAGTCCTTTTCGACTTTTCCGTCGAAGACCAGATCGGCAAAGCTGTCGGACAACCCTTCCGGGACACCGGTCGGGAAGGCGTTCGCAAGGATAACGATGCCAAGCTTCTCCTGCGGAAACAGCGTCGCCACCGTACGCGCGCCGACGCTGAAGGCGCCTGCATGGCCCCAACTGAGGCCGTGCCGGCCGAAGTCAATATTCCAGCCGAGGCCATAGAAAGACTCGCCTCCGGTTACGGGATTGCGGCCGAGCGCCATCTGAGGCAGATGCGTCTGTCGCAGCGCATCGGAAGCAATCAGCGTCCGGCCGGCATAAACCCCGTCGCCGAGCACCAGGCGCATCCATTGCATGAGATCGCGCGCGCTGGAATTCACGCCGCCCGCCGGCGCCTGAGGATCGACATTGCGCTTGACCTTTGCGGCCCAGACGCCGTCGATCCTGACATGCAGCGCGGCGCGATTGGCGCGGCTGATGAAGTCCGCGTGACGGGAGCTGGTCGCGGCCATTCCAAGCGGGCGGTAGAGCTTTTCCTCCGCGACCGTCTCCCAGGGCTTGCCTGTCGGCTTCGCGGCCGCGACGGCACCCTCGGTCAGCCCGAAATTGCTGTAGGAATAGCCGGCGCGAAAGCTCGACGATGGCGACACAAAGCGGAGGCGGCGAAGGATCTCGGCGCGGTCGTAGCCGATGCCCTCGAGGTCGTCTCCGGCAGTGCCGGGAAGGCCGCTGCGATGCGTGAAAAGATCGCGGATGGTGAGTTCGCCGGTGGGATAGGGATCGGCAAGGCGGAAGGCCGGATCGAGATCGGCGATCTTCGAATCCCACGATACGATTCCATCGCTGACAAGCGCGGCCACGACGGTAGCCGAGATCGGCTTCGAGAGGGAGGCGATCTGGAACACCGTGTCAGCGTCGACCAGCTCCGGTCTGCCGGCTTCGCGATGCCCGAAACCCCTGAGGAAGATCACCTTGTCGTCATGCACGACGCCGATGGCAAGGCCGGGGACGGCACCATCGGCGACGGCGGCTTGCGCCAGCGCTTCGAGCTTCGGCAAGGCCGCGGCGATGCGCGCGGGCGTGACGGGATCGGCCGATGCCGCGTGCGGCCAAAGTGCCAGTCCGGCGATGAAGGCCAAAACCGTCAAATGACAGAGATCCCGACCAAGCCGCATAGCGCGCTCCCTTCCCTGCATTCACCCTAAGATTGTACAGGCCGGCACCGGCCTGGCCAAGTCCTGCGCGGCCCTGATCATCCTCCCAATCGACTGGTGTGGCGCCGGGTGCGTCCCTCACCTCTGGGCCTGCGCCCGCCTTAGAAGATCCGGCCGTCCCCGACATCATGGCTGTGCTCTGGACACGAAAGCTTGCGTTCCTTCGCGCCCCCCTCTGTCCTGCCGGACATCTCCCCCCACTTGGGGGGAGATCAGATGTGGCGCCGGCTTTCGCCAATCATCGCGGAAGGCCGGATATTAAATTCGGGTTCTCCCCGGGATTCCGCCACGCAAAAGCCGCCAAGTCAGGCGAAGGCCACAAGGGCTTTGGTTTGAATTGGGGTTATAGAATGCGGCTGGTCTGGGCGTTTTTGTTCGCGCTGGCGAGCGGCGTGGTTTTCGCGGCATCGCCGGAGGACGACTATATCGCCGCGCGCGACAAGGCGATTTCCGACATCGCGGCGCAGGAGAGCTCGAACGCGGAAGTGGAGGCGCTCGATGGCGCCAACACCAAGGCGCTGGCCGATCTGGAAAAGCGTCTTTCCGCCATTCTCGGCCCGCTTGCGGTCAAGGATTTTCCGGCAACCGGCACGATCAATCTGCAGAGCCTGAGCGCCTCCGATATTGGCTTCGGCATGCTGGACGGGCTGCGCTACGCCAAGAGCGATGCCGGCCCGAGCATCGTCGCGACGACCCGCGGGTTGGTCGAGCGCTGGCTGCGGTCCAAGGCTGACGAGGACGATGAAGGCCTGCGGCTGCCCGCCGGCATCGAGGAGGCGCTCAAGCTAGACTCCTTCTATACGCAGGCGATCGGCAGCGACGCCGCATTCGTGAAGACGCTCGACTTTTCACTGAAGAAGCCCGAAGGCGCCGATATCGCCGTCGCGCGGCTCGGCGGCTGGACGCAGGATGTCGGACCGATCTACGACCAGCAGGTCGTCGTCGCGGTCGTCAAGGGCGACCGCGTCCTGGTCGCCGAGGCGCCCGCCTCACCGCCCGTGCCGAAGATCGCGGCCTGCGAGGCGCTTTGGACCGCGGCGGACGCGGCTGCCCAGAAATTTCAGCAGGCCTATCAGAACTCGGACCTGAAGGACCAGCAGGCCTATGATTCCGCCAACGCCGCCTGGGAAAAAGGCGACGGCGATTATCGCGCCTGCATGGGCGAGCGCCTGCCGGGCGATCCGGGCTTCCCGGCACTGCTTGCCGAGGCCCAGCAGCTTGCTGACCGGATGACGGGCAAGTAGGCCCAGAGCGGTGAAGCGCTGAGCTGGCTACACCCTTCGTCAACTCGCGGCGGCTCTCATGTTGCGCCGGCGCCTCGCGGTGGGTCGCGCCGGCTCCACGATATGCCCGTTGGTGACATGCCCATTCGTCACGGGCACAACATCCTGCCGGGCCCGGGCGTCCGTCACCCTGTGCAGCCGCTCATAAGGCAGCAGCTCCTTGATGCGGGCATTCAGCGTCTCGACCTCGGCGCGCAGGTCCTCGCATTCCTGTTTCTGGATATCGAGCTGGATCTGCTCCGACGCCTGCTGCAGCGATAGCTGCGAGAGGTTGGTACTGATCACCGACAAATTCTTCTTGTCCAATTCACTCTCGTTCCTGAGAACGGCAAGCTTCTCTTCCGCGATCTGCCGCTCGGTCACGGCGTCATTCAACTGCGCCCTCAGTCCTGTCGCCTCGGCGACCGCATCGGTCTTGTCGATGGAGGCCTGCTCGAGCCGCGATTGCAGCTCCTGGATTTCGGAGCGCAAGCCGCGCAGCTCTGCCCGGCTCCGCGCCAGCTCCGCCGCGCCATCGCTTTCGGCGATGCGGGCGGCTTCGGCTGTCTCGGCAAGCTTGGCCTGCGTCGTCTCCAACGATTTCTGCAGCCGGGCCTCCTCCTTCTCGTGGCTGCCGAGCTGGGCCACAAGTTCGGCAATCCGCGTGGCTTCGTTGGCGTGGGTCGCCGCGAACTCGTCGAATTTGTGCCGGGCCTCGGCCTCGCGCTTTTGCGCCTGCTCCAGCTCGATCGAAAGCCCGACCTGCTTCTCGCGCAGCAGCTTGTTCTCGACAGCGCGCCTGTCGGCTTCGACGGTCTTGGCCGTCAGGGTCTTGACGATCTCACCGAACTCAGCCTCGCGCCTGGCGCTCTCATTGCCCATCTCGACCATTTCGAGCCGCACCGCTGCAAGCGCCTCGCGCAGCGACTCCCTGTCCTGGACGAGACTTGCCTCGCGCTGCTGCCAGGCCTCGGCCGCGCCGTCGCGTTCGCGCTGCTTGCGCGTAGCGTCAAGCAATTGTTCCGACAAGGCCTTGTGTTCGGCGCCCAGAGCGGCGTTCTCCAGCTCCAGCTCATTGGCGCGCAGCGCATCGCGATGCAGGGCGTTCAGGATATCGCGCGTCATGTGGTGCGCTGTGGCGATCTCGGCCAGCCTTGACCCGATCTCCTCCAGATGACCCTGTCCGTCGCGGAAGAGTCCGGAAACGGCTTCCAAGGCGGCCAACCGTGTCTGGGTGTGCGGCGTCAGCCGGGAGGCGGAAGCCTCGGACTGAGTCTCGCCCGGCGGATCCTCCTCGCTTGCCGCCAGGTCGGCGGCAGAATCGTATCCCGGGGACGTCTCTTCGTCAGCCGAAAGACATTCTTCGAAAGCCTCTGCCAGATCCGACTGGAGCTCTTGAAATTCCTTGTCTACGTCCTCGGCCCGTTTGATCAGGGATTTGAAATTCATAACGGCACACCTCTTACGCTCACACCCGCCGTATTACTTAACGAATTGCTAATCTAGCCCTTAACGTTCCGTACGGGAAGCCTGACCAAAAGAAGGAAGGAATTAAGGTTATCGCGGATTTCCAGAGGCTTGCGCGGTGTTCCGTCAGCGGCATCTGCGCTTAGCGCGGTAAACGGTTAGAATGGCCTGCGTCGGCCGCACGTCATCGAGCCGCAAGCGAGCACCTGGCGCCCGCTGCGGGCGGATCACTCGTTGGAAAGGGAGCCGTTCCACGCTCCAGCCAGCACCTACGCCAGCGTTGGCCGTTCCATCTAGCGCCGAGGTTCCGTCATGCCGCAGGGGCCGGACCCGTCGGTCCAACCCCTGCATCCAGGCATCAGCTCTTGATTTCGATACGCTTGGCCTGCGACTGCGCCTTCGCGGTCTTGGGCAGCATTACCGTCAGCACGCCGTTCTTGAAGCGGGCATCGATCTTGTCTTCTTCGATCTCGTAGCCCAGCGGGATTCGACGCTCGAAGCGGCCATAGATGCGCTCGGAGAACTGCCGCTCCTTGTCCTCCGTCTCGGAGCGCTTTTCACCCTTCAGCGTCAGCACGCCATCATCAAGCAGCACCTCGATGTCCTTCTCGTCCAGGCCCGGGACTTCGGCCGCCACCTTGATCTCCTTCTCGTTGTCGGAGATCTCAACGCTCGGCCAGCCGGCACCAAAGGCTGATACGCCGCCTAGGGACGGCAAGCCGGAACCGAAACCCCGGAAGACGTCGTCGAACAGCCGATTCACCTCGCGCTGCAGCGACAGGAAAGGATCGCGTTCGCCGTCGCGGAAGACACTTGGAACCTGGTTACCATTGTTTCGGCCCCAGGGAATCAGATCACGAACACTCATTTTTTTCCTCCTTTCTGTTCATCCGGAAGACAAGGCCCACAAGCGCCGGGAACATCACCCGGCGCTTGGCGCAAAGCGCGGCGAGAAGGCTCAGGCCGCCTTGTTGTCGGCCTCGATTTTCTTTGTCGCGGCCTTTGGCGATGATTTGTCCGCCGTGATCTCGATCCGGCGCGGCTTCATTTCTTCCGGGATCTCGCGTTTGAGGTCGATTGTCAGCAGACCGTTGACGAGGCTCGCATCGACGACCTTGACGTGATCGGCAAGCTCGAAGCGACGCTGGAATGCGCGGCCGGCAATGCCGCGATGCAGGTACTCGCCGTTGTCCTCGCCTGCCTTTTGGCCAGAAACCATCAGCATGTTCTGCTCCTGGGTAATGGCCAGTTCGTCCTGGCTGAAGCCTGCCAGGGCCATGGTGATGCGGTAGTCGTCCTCGCCGCTCTTGGCGATATCGTAGGGCGGCCAGTTATCAGCGGTTTCGATGCGGCTTGCGGTCTCGAGCGCGTTCAGCATTCGATCGAAGCCGATGCTCGACCGGAACAGGGGAGAAAAGTCAAAACTGGTTCTCATAGCTACATCCTCCATTGAGCAACATAGATACGAGGAGCGCCAAGGCAGCGGCGCTCCTTGACCTTGCCGGCCACTTCAGGCGCCGGCAGGTTCGATTTGGGAATTGATTCCTTTGCCGTCAAGAGGTCCGAGGCGCGCCCGTCAAAGCTGCATAATTACCCTTGTTTTCACGGCGCTAGCACTCGGCTGTTGCGAGTGCCAAAAAATTTCTTGCGGCCTCTTGAAACCGGCGCGTGCAAAACCAAATCCACATGCGCGAGGCCGAAAGGATCGCGAGCCCCGCTCCGGTCCTTCCGGTCCGGAGTGGAGGAACCTCTCAAAATCTGTTTGTCCCGAAGGAGAACGATATGAAGTTCCATCCATTGCATGACCGCGTTCTGGTCCGCCGCGTCGAGGCCGAGGAGAAGACGGCCGGCGGCATCATCATCCCGGACACGGCGAAGGAGAAGCCGCAGGAAGGCGAGATCATCGCCGTCGGTTCCGGCGCGCGCGACGAGAGCGGCAAGCTCATTCCCCTCGACGTCAAAGTCGGCGACCGCATCCTGTTCGGCAAGTGGTCCGGCACCGAGATCAAGCTCAACGGTGAAGACCTGCTCATTATGAAGGAAAGCGACGTGATGGGTGTGGTCGAGCAGACATCGGCGTTGGGAAAAGCGGCTTGAACCGGCCCAACCCGATCGGTCAATGAAAGGTGCCTGCTGAAGGAGTGTTCCAATGGCTGCCAAGGAAGTGAAATTCCATTCCGACGCCCGCGACCGCATGTTGCGCGGCGTCAACATCCTCGCCGACGCGGTGAAGGTCACGCTCGGCCCTAAGGGCCGCAATGTCGTCATCGACAAGTCGTTCGGCGCTCCGCGCATCACCAAGGACGGCGTCACTGTCGCCAAGGAGATCGAGCTCGAGGACAAGTTCGAGAACATGGGCGCGCAGATGGTGCGCGAGGTCGCCTCGAAAACCAGCGATATCGCCGGCGACGGCACGACCACCGCGACCGTTCTCGCCCAGGCCATCGTCAGGGAAGGTGCCAAGGCCGTTGCCGCCGGCATGAATCCCATGGATCTGAAGCGCGGCATCGACAAAGCCGTCGAGGCTATTGTTCAGGAGTTGAAGACCAACGCCCGCAAGGTGACCAGAAATGACGAGATCGCCCAGGTCGGCACGATTTCGGCCAATGGTGATGCCGAGATCGGCCGTTTCCTTGCTGAGGCGATGCAGAAGGTCGGCAACGAGGGCGTCATCACCGTCGAGGAAGCCAAGACCGCCGACACCGAGCTGGAAGTGGTCGAAGGCATGCAGTTCGATCGCGGTTATCTCTCGCCTTACTTCATCACCAATCAGGATAAGATGCGCGTCGAGCTCGAAGAGCCCTATGTGCTGATCCACGAGAAGAAGCTTTCCAACCTGCAGGCGCTGCTGCCGGTTCTGGAGGCGGTGGTTCAGTCGGCGAAGCCCCTGCTCATCATCGCGGAGGATGTCGAGGGCGAGGCGCTCGCGACGCTGGTGGTCAACAAGCTGCGCGGCGGCCTGAAGGTTGCGGCCGTCAAGGCTCCGGGCTTCGGCGACCGCCGCAAGGCCATGCTGGAGGACATCGCCATCCTCACCGGCGGCACCGCTATCAGCGAGGATCTCGGCATCAAGCTTGAGAACGTCACGCTGGAGATGCTCGGCCGCACCAAGAAAGTGGTGGTCGAGAAGGAGAACACCACGATCGTCGATGGCGCCGGCAAGAAGGAGGAGATCCAGGGCCGCGTCGCGCAGATCAAGGCGCAAATCGAGGAGACCACCTCGGACTACGATCGCGAGAAGCTGCAGGAGCGTCTGGCCAAGCTCGCCGGCGGCGTGGCTGTGATCCGCGTCGGCGGTTCGACGGAGGTCGAGGTCAGGGAGCGCAAGGACCGCGTCGACGATGCCATGCATGCGACGCGCGCGGCGGTCGAGGAAGGCATTCTTCCGGGCGGCGGCGTGGCGCTGCTCAGGGCCGCCAATGCGCTCGACGCGGTGGCTGCCGACAACCCCGACCAGAGATACGGCGTCGACATCGTGCGGCGCGCCATCGAGGCGCCGGCGCGTCAGATCGCCGAGAACAGCGGGGCGGAAGGCTCGATCATCGTCGGCAAGCTGCGCGAGAAGACCGATTTCGCCTATGGCTGGAACGCCCAGACCGGCGAATATGGCGATCTTTTCAGCCAGGGCGTTATCGATCCGGCCAAGGTCGTGCGCACCGCGCTGCAGGATGCAGCCTCGATCGCCGGCCTGCTCGTCACCACCGAGGCGATGGTCGCCGAGAAGCCGAAGAAAGAAGCGGCACCCGCCATGCCCGCCGGCGCCGGCATGGACTTCTAGGACGCTGGGGAGGCGCGGCGCCGACACAGCCAATCTCCCCCGACAGGGTTCAATTGGGGGAGATTGGTCGGCAGGGCAAAAGGGAGCGCGAGGGAAACGGCACCCTTCTGAATTGACAAGAACCGGAAAAGCGAGAAAGCACTCCGCGACAGATCGGCTGGCGGGACGCGCCCCCTTTGTCCTGTCGGACATCTCCCCTCATCGGCGGCGATCGGCAGCTTCGACACGCCGCGGCGCGACGGGCCAGAGTTACTATGTGGGAAGATTCTGAATGACGACGGATACCAAGACGACGGAAACCAGGACATTCGAGGCGGATGTCTCGCGGCTGCTGCACATGATGGTGCATTCGGTCTATTCGGACCGGGACGTCTTCCTGCGCGAGCTGATCTCCAACGGCGCGGACGCGTGCGAGAAGCTGCGCTTCGAAGCGATCACCCGTCCCGAGCTGCTGGGCGAGGACGCAAAGCCGCGCATCACCATTTCGGCCGACCCCGACAACAAGCAGCTTGCCGTCGAGGACAACGGCATCGGCATGGGCCGCGAGGAGATGGCCGAGGCTCTGGGCACCATCGCACGCTCCGGCACCCGTGCCTTCATCGAGCGCGTCGAGGCCGGCAAGGCGACTGAGGACTCGCAACTCATCGGCCAGTTCGGCGTCGGCTTCTACTCCGCTTTCATGGTGGCCGATCATGTCGATGTCATCAGCCGGCAGGCCGGCAGCGAGGAAGCCTGGCGCTGGTCTTCCGACGGCAAGGGCACCTACGAGATCGCTCCCGTGCCGCTTGCGGCAGCTCCCAGGCGCGGCACGCGCGTCGTGCTGCATCTGATGGACGATGCGAGTTCCTACACCACGCCTTACCGGCTCGAAGGGCTGGCGAAGTCGCAGTCCGGCCACGTGCCGGTGCCGATCACGCTTGTTGAGAAGCCGGGCGCCGAGCCGCGCGATGTCGCCGACGGCACGGCGCTCTGGGTGAGGCCGAAGAGCGACATAAAGCCCGAGGAATATACCGACTTCTACCGCAGCATCGCCGGCCAGTATGACGAGCCGGCCGCCACCATCCACTTCCGCGCCGAGGGTCGGCACGAATACAGCGCGCTTGCCTTCGTGCCGGGCTCGCGTCCGTTCGATCTCTTCGACCAGGACCGCAAGGGTCGTATGAAGCTCTACGTGCGGCGCGTCTTCATCACCGACGATGCCGACGTGTTGCCGCGCTATCTGCGCTTCGTGCGCGGCCTGGTCGATTCCGCCGATCTGCCGCTCAACGTCTCGCGCGAGATGATCCAGGAAAGCCCGCTGCTCGCCGCGATCCGCAAGGGTGTCACCAACCGCGTCCTCGGCGATCTTGGCAAACTCGCCGATAACGATGCCGAGGCCTACGCCAAGATCTGGGAGAATTTCGGCGTCGTGCTCAAGGAAGGCATCTACGAGGACTACGAGCGGCGCGAGCAGCTGCTGAAGCTCGCCCGCTTCCGCTCGACCGCTTCCGGCGAGACGCTGCGCAGCCTGGCCGATTATGTCGCCGCGATGAAGGAAGGGCAGAAGGCGATCTTCTTCATGGCCGGGGAAGACCGCGCCCGGCTCGAGGTCTCGCCGCAGCTCGAAGGGTTCCGGGCGCGCGGCATCGAAGTGCTGCTTTTGACCGATCCGGTCGACAGTTTCTGGACGACGATGGCGCCGGAATTCGACGGCAAGCCGTTCAAATCGGTGACGCAGGGCGCGGCCGAACTGTCGGAGATCCCGCTGCTCGACACCGCGTCCAAGCCGGATGCCGAAATCTCGTCCGAAATCGCGACCTTCCTGGCCTTCGTGAAGACGGCGCTGGGAGACGAGGTCTCGGACGTGAAGGCCTCCGACCGCCTGACCGAAAGCGCGGTCTGCCTGGTCGCACCGGAGCACGGTCCCGACCGCCAGTTCGAGCGGCTGCTCAACGCCGCCGGCCGCCTCGACAAGGCGGCCAAGCCGATCCTCGAGATCAACCCGCGGCACGAGCGCGTCACGGCGCTGGCGAAGCTCGGCGACGGCGAGCGCGCTTTCAAGGAAGACGCCGCGCATCTGCTTTACGACGAGGCGCGCGTGCTGGACGGCGACAAGCCGGCCGATGCCAGGGCGTTTTCGGCGCGGCTTGCTCGCCTGATCGAGCGCGGTTTGGCGAGGGAGTAGTGGGGGCGTTGGGCGCCTCACGAAGCCCGGATCCTGCCGTGACTTCTCACGAGGAGGCGGCGCAAGGGTGAGATCGGTCGCGATCCTTCGCGCCCCCCTCTGTCCTGCCGACGGGTCAAGGCTTCTCCACGCTACTACGCTCGGAGGTCAGAGCGCCGCCCTACCCCCTCAGCCCCGGTGCCTCTTGCCCCGTCCTGGCGACATATTCCGTATAGCCGCCGCCATAGGTGTGGATGCCATCCGGCGTGAGCTCCAGCACGCGGTTCGATAGTGCGGACAGGAAATGGCGGTCGTGCGAGACGAACAGCATCGTGCCTTCATATTGCGCCAGCGCCTCGATCAGCATCTGCTTGGTCGCCATGTCGAGGTGGTTGGTCGGCTCGTCGAGCACCAGAAGGTTCGGCGGATCGAACAGCATCAGCGCCATGACCAGCCTTGCCTTCTCGCCGCCCGAGAGCACGCGGCACTTCTTCTCGATCTCGTCGCCGGAAAAGCCGAAGCAGCCGGCTAAAGCCCTGAGCGGCGCCTGGCCGGCCTGCGGGAAATTGTCTTCCAGCGTCTGAAACACGGTGCGCTCGCCGTCGAGCAGTTCCATGGCGTGCTGGGCGAAATAGCCCATCTTGACGCTCGGACCGCGCGCCACCGAGCCCTCATCCGGCTCGGAGGCGCCGGCCACGAGCTTCAAAAGCGTCGACTTGCCGGCGCCGTTGACGCCCATCACGCACCAGCGCTCGCGGCGGCGGATCTGGAAGTCGAGGCCGGCATAGATCGAGCGGCTGCCATAGGATTTGTGGATGCCCTTCAGCGTCGCCACGTCCTCGCCGCAGCGCGGCGCAGGCTGGAACTCGAAGGCCACCGTCTGGCGACGCTTGGGCGGCTCGACGCGGTCGATCTTGTCGAGCTTCTTCACCCGGCTCTGCACCTGGGCGGCGTGCGAGGCGCGCGCCTTGAAGCGCTCGATGAAGGCGATCTCCTTGGCAAGCATCGCCTGCTGGCGGTCGAACTGCGCCTGCAGCTGCTTGTCGGCCAGCGCCCGCTGCTCCTGGTAGAATTCGTAATTGCCGGAATAGGAGGTGAGCGCGCCGGCGTCGATCTCGATCACCTTCGAAACGATGCGGTTCATGAACTCGCGGTCATGCGAGGTCATCAGCAGCGCGCCGTCATAGTCCTTGAGGAATTTCTCCAGCCAGATCAGGCTCTCAAGATCGAGATGGTTGCTCGGCTCGTCGAGCAGCATGACGTCGGGCCGCATCAGCAGGATACGGGCGAGCGCGACGCGCATCTTCCAGCCGCCGGAGAGTTTTGCAACGTCGCCGTCCATCATCTCCTGGGAGAAGCCGAGGCCGTCGAGCACCTCGCGGGCGCGGCCGTCGAGCGCATAGCCGTCGAGTTCCTCGAAGCGGTGCTGCAACTCGCCATAGCGCTCGATGATCGCGTCCATCTCGTCGGCGCGGTCGGGATCGCCCATGGCGTGCTCGAGCTCGCGCATCTCAGCTGCGACGGCGCTCACCGGGCCGGCGCCTTCCATCACCTCGGCGACGGCGCTCATCCCCTCCATGTCACCGACATCCTGGCTGAAATAGCCGATGGTAACGCCGCGATCGACTGAGACTTGGCCTTCGTCCGGCTGCTCCTGGCCGATGATCATGCGGAAGAGCGTCGTCTTGCCGGCGCCGTTCGGGCCGACGAGGCCGACCTTCTCGCCCTTCTGCAGGGCGGCCGAGGCTTCGATGAAGACGATCTGACGGCCGTTCTGCTTGCCGATATTTTCGAGACGGATCATGGGGCGGTCCGGGAAACTGCGCTGAGATGGCGGGATTTGCCCGGGGCATACGCGAATGAGGCTGCGGAGGGAAGAGGCAGAAGCGCCGCATCCGCGCGCTCGGCTATTCCTTCGAGGCAGAACCCAGCCGCGGTGAAATTGATTGGCGTCGCCGACCGATCGAGCGCTTAGTGCTGGAGCCAACCACTTGATGGGCTCTGGCAAGGGAGGTCAACCATGGCCATGTACCTGACGCGCTTCAGCTACACGCCCGAGACCTGGGCGCGAATGATCGAAAACCCCGAGGATCGCCGCAAGGCAGCCAGCTCATACATAGAATCGGTCGGCGGAAAGCTGCACGGGTTCTGGTACGCGTTCGGCGAACACGACGGGTGGAACCTGTGGGAGGCGCCGGACAATGTTTCGATGGCGTCCGTCGTGCTCGCCATCGGTGCCGGAGGGGCACTCAGCTCCTGCGAGACCACCGTCCTCCTCAGCGTCGAGGAGACGATGGACGCGCTAAGCAGGGCGAAAGCGATCCGTTATCGGCGGCCTGGAACGTAGAGCCGAGAAAAGCCGCCTCGGAGGGGTGTCACCTCGCGTCGTGGAAGATGATACCGAGCGTATGTCGCCTGCCCGAGCGCAGGCGGCTGACGCCGTGGCGCAGGTTGACGCGATAGTAACCTCGCGTGCCCTCCACGGGCCGGTTGTGCACGGCGAAGATCACCGCGTCGCCGCGCTTGAGCGGCACCACCTCGGCGCGGCTCTGCATGCGCGGGCGCTGCTCGGTCAGCACGAATTCGCCGCCGGTGAAATCCTTGCCGGGTTCGGAGAGCAGGATCGCCACCTGCAGCGGAAAGGCGAGCGCGCCATAGAGATCCTGGTGCAGACAGTTGAAGTCGCCGGGGCCGTATTGCAGCAGAAGCGGCGTCGGCTTGGTTTGGCCCTCGTCGTGGCTACGCTTTAGGAAGGCGGCGTGGTCGGAAGGGTAACGGAGCGCGGCGCCCATCTTCTCGTTCCAGTCATTGGCGACGCCGGCGAGCCATGGATAAAGCGCAGTGCGCAGGCCCTCGATCAGATCAGGCAGCGGATAACGGAAATAGCGGTACTCGCCCCTGCCGAAGCCATGGCGCGCCATCACCACATGGCTGCGGAAATGTTCTTCGTGCGGATAGAGCGCGGCGATTTCGGCGCATTCCTCCGGCGAAAGCAGGCCGGGCACGACAGCGCAGCCCTGGGCGTTGAGCTCGGAGACGAGCGCGCGCCAGTCCTGCGCGGCGACACGGGATTCGGCGGAGCGTCCGGCGCGTTTGGTGTTGAGGGAATGGACAGTCATGAGCGCCTCCTTTGATGCCATCAAAGTGGGGCGGAGGCGAAGCGGCGGCCACCCGATTCCTGCGGAAATGGCGCGACCTTTACGGCGAACCAGCCGCAACGAAGCCCGAGCGGCCCTGCGCGCGGCGGAATGCCTGCTGCAGGCGCGGGTTGAGGCGCACCGCGTCGCGGCCGGCCTGGATGGTCCGCTCGACCTGCTCCGGCGTCAGCCTCAGCCGGGTCGGGATGACGTTCAGCGCGGCTGCCTCGTATGGCGGCAGGTCGGCGAAGGAGACCAGTTCAACCACCATCTGAACGTCGCGGCACTTCCAGCCGGACAGGCCGCCGCGGTAGCGCGCTACCGCCGCCGCCGGCAGGCTGCAGCGATATTTGACCAGCTTTTCGCGCCACAGCCGGAATTCGAGCTTGAGGGAATCGAATTCGTCGCGCACCGAGGACGCGATCGAGGTGCCGGCGGTGGCGTCGATCATGTCGACCAGGCCCGGCCCCTGCTTGACCTTGACCCAGTCGGGTTCTTTCCTGCGGCCCGCATCGGCAACGATCATGATCAGCGTTCGCATCCTCACCGCCGCCTGCGGCGACAACGGGCTGTGCGGACTGACGGCGATGTCGAGCGATTCCGCGAAGCCGACCACCGCGATGTTGTCGGTCAATCCGCCGTCGAGCAGCTTGATGTAGTTGACGCGGTCGTTGTTCTGGTAGGACTCCATGGCGCGAGCCGCGGCCTTGACCCGTTCCGGTGCCTCCGGATCGTTGAGACCGCGTTCGATCCAGTCCGGCTGCTTGTAGTTGCATCTGGTTGTCGGCGTGGTCGTCGAGACGACAACCGGCGCGAACACCGCGGGGAACGCCGCCGAGGCCGCCACCGCATCGGCGATACGAAGCTTGTCGAGATCGCTGCAGATGGCCGCGAAGCGGTCGTAGGTGAAGCCGAAGGCCGTGCCGTTGTAGATGTCGGATGCGTGGATCCAGACCAGCGGGGCGCCGGGACGTCTGAAGGCGCTGTAAGTGGCACCGTCGAACAGGTTCCTGTCCAGCCACGCAGCAAAGGTGCTGCGGTCGTTGACGCCGCCTTTCCACAGCCGCGCCAGATTGGCCGGAGCGAGCTTGGCGGTGTGCAGCGAGCTCTCGGCATCGCGCAGCAAGAAGCGCTCGCGAAGCTCGCGGTAACCACGCCCTTTGTAGCCGAGATAGGCCGCCGTCACCGCACCGCCAGAAACGCCGCCGACGACGCGCACCTCGTCGATCAGCGTATGCGCTCGCCCGCCGCTGCCGACCATGACAGCGTCGAGCGCCCGAAGCACGCCATAGCTGAAGGCGGTGGCGCGCGTGCCGCCGCCAGAGAAGGACAGCGCGACCACGGTCGACCCGTCGGCGGGAGCATCGGGAATGTAGTCCGGCGAGCCAGGCCCGACTTGCGTCACATGGGTGTTGATGGGCTCGACATCATTGGCGACACATCCGGCCAGCAGCGCTGCTGCCAACACAAGCAAGCCCACACGCCAACGCATCGAGGTCCCCCCGATCGCCCGTTCCCGGCCTCAGTCTATGCGCAGCAGGCAGAGCAAGGCAACGGCCAGCCCCGGGGTCCTTCACCTCAAGCGTTCCGGCGGTACCCCTCCAGTTCCGGATCGAGATCCACCTTCACTCCATTGGTGAAGACGCAGGTCGCCACCATGATGCCGGCGAAGGCGACGAGGTTGACGAGCAGCGTTTCGTCGTAGCGCGCCTTCAGCGCGGCCCAGGTCTCGTCGGCAACGGCATTGGCGTCGGCGGCGAGCGCCGTGCCGAAGGACATCAGCAGCGCTTCGTCCGGGCTGGGTTCGATCGCGTCCGGATCGAGGCCGGAGTCGATCAGCGCGCGGCGGAAGAAGGTAACCGGGATCTCGGCGCGCATCGTCTCGGCGATCGCCTTCGAAAACAGCCAGATCGCCCGGTCGTCGAGCGTCGGACGCAGGAGATCGCGCAGCGTGAACCATTCGGCGTAGATGCGGTGCGCGGCCGCATGACCAACATGAAGCGCATCCTGCTTCACTCCCCGGCCGCGCA
>NZ_RZSN01000066.1:0-28437 GCF_003997315.1 Mesorhizobium sp. M1A.F.Ca.IN.020.04.1.1 | reverse complement strand
CCTTGATCAGCAGCGAGGCCGCGCCGGTCTTCACCTCGTTGGCCTGGAACTGGATGTAGGCGCTGGTGATGATCGCGCCTTGCGGGATGTCGATACCGGTGAAGCGGAGACCGACCGTCTGGCGGGTGCTGCTGTCAAAACCCAACTCCAGATCGTTGATGTTGGTCGAAATCGAGCCGGAACCTTTCTCCTCGACGTCGTCCCCTGCGGTCGCGACCCTCGTTTCGAACACCGGGTCGGCCCCCAAAGCATTGGCGGCGTTCAATGCGCTCGCCGTTGCGGTCGTGCCGGTGTTGGATGCCGCATCGGCGCTGATGGCCGGGTAAGTAGTGTCCGGAAGGCCCGCACGGTGCCCCGAGCCATAGCCTGTTACGGTGTCAGAAAAGGTGCCGTCGAGGTGAATGCCAATTCTGGCTGCAGCTTCGGCAAGGCCGTTCGGGCCGGCATTGATCCCGCCTGTGGAGGTGCAGGCGGCAATGAGGGTATTGATCATGGTCGCGGCTTGATCCGCGCCATCGCGATGAATGCTTTTGTCGATTCCGGTATCAGGGCTGTCGCAGCCGGGAGTCGCTTGTTCCAACGTCGA
Organism: Mesorhizobium sp. M1A.F.Ca.IN.020.04.1.1; assembly: GCF_003997315.1. NCBI lineage: Bacteria > Pseudomonadati > Pseudomonadota > Alphaproteobacteria > Hyphomicrobiales > Phyllobacteriaceae > Mesorhizobium > Mesorhizobium sp. M1A.F.Ca.IN.020.04.1.1. The sequence goes on along the minus strand of NZ_RZSN01000066.1, from coordinate 27,851 downwards.
AGCCCTTGGCGTGCTGTCGTGGGACTGCTCATGGGCATTTGGATCGCCAGTTCCAGCCGATGGGACCGGCCGGTTGTCGATCGTCAAAAGGGACGACCCGGAGCCGGACCAAGTCAATTCGGTCCCAAGGCTACCGCCAATGCCCGGAGTCCAAAGTAGTGCGGATATCATGTTTCCTTCACCGCTCATCACAAAACGCCCAGCCTCGGCCTGAATCGCAGCAACCTGAATCGTACCGACAGGGAGCGAAGAACGAGAAACCCTCCGAATACAAAGGCGGCAGTCGCGTCTCACCCAATGCTCGTGTAATCCCAGCTTGCGGTATTCCCCCTAAGATGACGTGAGCCGGCAGGGCTCGACCGCCCCGGCCAAGACGGTGTACGCGAAAAACTAAACCTTCGCGGGGCGTGGCACGTGCTCGACGTCGGCCCCTGGACCCGTTTGTTGTGGTCTTCACAGCCCTTCGGTATGACTCGAACTTGCTGGCGGGACTGATGCGCTCAACACTCTGGACCGTTCTCGCGAAGTCGCGCCCTGCATCAAATGGTTTGGATGCGCTTGTCCGCCTTTGGCTGGGGTTCCGCGTGTTGATGTCTGCTGGGAACAGACCCGGAATTGCCGGAATTTCCAATGAGAAGTGATCCATGTTTGAACCCACAGGCTCAATTCTCGCGAAGGCTCCGCCGCGCGCTGTCGAGGACAGGGCCAAGCAGATAGGCGAATACGCTCTGTTCGCCGTCCATGAGCATTATTTCGGCAGGCATGCCGGGCATGAGCGTCACCTGCTGCAAGGCAGCCAAGTCCTCAGGAGCCACATCTACTTTCGCGAGAAAGTACGGCTGTCCGGTTCTTTCATCCGCCATCGAGTCAGCGGAAATGGAGCGCAGCCTGCCATGGATGAGCGGCAGGCTTCGTTGCCGGTATGCGGTCAGGACCACTCGTGCCGACATTCCGGGTTTAATGCGCTCGATATCCGTGGGGCGCACCCGGGCGTCGATCACCAAATGGTTGCCGTCGGGGACGATATCGAGCAGTGGCTGTCCGGGCGCTACAACGCCCGTCTCAGTGTTGATCCGCACATTCATCACCGTGCCGTCGATCGGCGCACGAATAACAGTGCGAATGAGCATATCCTCGCGCGATGGCAACTGGCCCTTGACTTCCGCCAAGACCCGGCGAACTTCGGCGAGTTCCGAACCGATCTTCTCTTGGCGTTCCTCGCCAACCGTGACCAATTGCAGGCGCGTCTCTCCGATCTGTTGTTCATTCTCGGCAATCTTCGCATGATTTGATGCCTTTGTGGCGGCAATGTCGGCGCTCCCGCGCCGCAACGCCAGCAGCCTCGGCTTGCGTTCCAGCCCCTTGTCGATAAGGGTCTGGACGCCCTGCATTTCTTCGTCAATCAAGGCCGTCTGTTCGTCTTCCGCCTTGATCATCTCCCGAAGTCCGACGTTCTGCTCCTGCAGTTGTCGAATGCGGGCGTCTAGTATTTGCAACCGGCCCTGATGCGCGGCGCGCCGGCTAAGAAACAACTGGCGTTGCCCGTCGACGACCTTCTTCATTTCGTTCGAGTCCAGGAGCAGTTTTTGCGGGAAGCCTATGTCGTCGGCCTCAGTCTGTTCCGCCTCAAGTCGGGCTTGGCTTGCCAGCAGATACAAAAACCGCTCGCGAAGCTCAGCATCGAGCGCTTTGGCCCTGGTATCGTCGAGTGTGACCAGCGGCGTCCCGGCTTTGACCACGTCACCCTCTCGAACGTGAATGGTGCGAATGATCCCGCCCTCCAGATGCTGGACGGTTTGTCGATGGCCGTCGGGGCTGATGACCCCGGGAGCCAGAGCTGCGCTGGCCAGCGGGGCGAAAACACTCCAGCCTGCCAGGACCATCACAAAGAGAGCTGCTGCCATGATGCCCAGTCGACGAGGAAAGCGCGTTGTGTCCGCGAGAGACTTGGCAGCACCTGTTCTCCGGGATGCTGCTCCTGAGCCAAGCAGCCGCATGAGTATCGCAGCCGCCAGAAGTGTCACGACGCCAATCGCCAGCATGATCGAAGTGTTACTCGCTTCGAGACCATAAGCAGCCAACTGGCGATTTACGGTCGCGATAAGGGAGGTGAGAGCCGACTGCAGAACTTCGCTTATGTGGGAAAATAGGGTTCCCAACCAGCTAATAATCGCACGCACGGCTTCAGGTTGGTCGTGCATTGTTCACTCCGCTGCGGACCTTTTCTGCTCCGAGGCAGGGGGCGAAGCCTGCCACTGAGACGGAACAGCCTGCAAAGGCAACTTGGCAGGCATCAGAGACGGCACCGGCCTGATCAGTTGATCGCGTGGACCGAACCCCGCCAGCGTACCGTGGTCCAGCGCTGCAATCTTGTCGGCGGATTTCAACACAGAGGCGCGATGGGTGACGATCAGGACCGTGACCTTAAGCTGCTTGAGAGCGGCCAAGGCTTCGATGAGCGCTTTATCGCCAGCCTCGTCCATGTTCGCATTGGGTTCGTCCAAGACCAGTAGCGCCGGATCGCCGTACAAAGCGCGCGCCAAGCCCAGCCGCTGCCGATGCCCTTGCGAGATGCGCCGCGAGTGGAGCGCTATGTCTGTTTCGTAGCCGGCAGGCAAGGCAAGGACCAGCTCGTGCACGCCTGCCATCTGAGCCGCACGGATTAGCGCTCGGCTGTCGATTTCACGGAAGCGGGCAATGTTCTGCGCGACTGTGCCTGGAAGGAACTCAACCTGCTGCGGCAGGTAGCCGATATACGGACCCAGATCTTCAGGGTGCCAGTCGAACACGTCCGCTCCATCGAGCCGGACGTGGCCCTTTGCCGGTTTCCAGGCGCCGACGGCCAGGCGGCATAGCGTCGACTTGCCGGAACCGGACGGCCCCACCACGGCGCAATTCTCGCCGGGCTCCAAGGCGAAGCGGATACCCTGGAGCAACGGCTCCGTGCTGCCCGGAGGGACATAGAATATATCCTCGAAGGATAGCCTGGCCTTCGGCCGTGGAAGTGCAACGCGTTCGCTGCCGTCACGATCGACGCGCTCGAATAGCTGTTTCAGGTTGGCATGCGCTCCTCTTGCGGCCACAAAGGCGCGCCAGGCGGCGGTGGCGCGCTCGATCGGCGCGAGCGCGCGCCCCATGGTGATCGAACCCGCGATCATTGCTCCGGCGGTGATCGAGCCGGCAAGAACATAGTAGGCGCCGACACCCAGTATCGCCACCTGAAGCGCGACGCGGACGCTGCGGGAGAGGGAAAGAATCACAGTCGTCTTGTCCTGGAGCGACCGCTGCTCCGCAGCGATCTCGGAATGGCGGAGACGCCAGTTCTCAAACACTTGCCGAGCCATGCCGAGCGGACCAATGGTCTCGCCGGAGTCGACGAATTTGATGGCATTGTCCTGGCTGGTGCGTGCGTCGGCTGCTGAACGCTTCTGGCGTTCGCGGGTCAAAACATCGTTGGTGATCGCCAGCCCGAAGAGCAGAATAGCGCCGAGGGTGCCGACAATGCCGATCGCCGGATGCAGCGCCCACATGAAAACCAGAAAAATGACGCTCCAGGGCATGTCCAGAAATGCCTGCGCAGCGTCGCTTCCATAGAAGCTCTTGAGATTGCCGACGTCCCGTATTCCGCCCTGCAGGTTCTCGCCCTCGAGGCGCGCCTCCATCGCGCGCTTGAGGACGGGAGCGTTCAGCTCGCAGTCCACCCAGGCCGCGACACGGCCCAGAACCATCCGCCGTGACTGTTCGAGCACACCGTAGGTGGCGGTCGCGAAGAGGGCGATCACGGTCAGCCACACAAGTGTGTCCAGCGATCCGGTCGAAAGCACACGGTCATAGACCTGGAGCATGTAGATCGTCGAGACAAGGAGCAGCAGATTGAGCAGGCAACTCAGGATGATCAGCAGTGGGAACTCCCTGCGGACCGCTTTCATCACCTGCGCAAGGCGGGAACTGCTGGTTTGCTTGAGCATCGGTATGGGCTCCGCTTGGGAAGCTCGATCCGGAAGGGAACGAGCCCGCCCCAGGAGGGGCGGGCTCGTTAGAGGTTCAGGCGGCATCCACATGGACCGTGAATGGATCCGGGCTGCTGTCCTGGTCACCATCGAAGAGCTCGGCCGTGAAGTTCAGGTCAAGATCTTGCGGCGAGAACTCGGTCGATACGGTGAACGTGATGGTGGGAACTTTGATGGTGCCCTTGGCCATGATGAGCTGGACCGCGTCGATATCGTTTGGCCCATCCGGATCGCCGAGCGTGAAGCTGGCCGTTTTGCTTGTCACGGTGAGATCGCCCTGTTCCACCTTGACCGGCGAGCTCACTGAGCCGTCACTGAAGTAGATGCGGTAGAAGAGCTGCTCAGTGTTGTTGATAGGTGTGTACCCGCCGTTCGTCTGATTGTTGATGATCACGGTCATGCTGCTCACCGTGCCTTCCGGGTCGACCACGAAGCTTTCGTCGACCTTGCCGCCCGAGGTCGTGGCGCCATCGATCCCTGCGATGGAGTTGCCCTCGAACAGGTTGTCAGCAAGTCCGATGCCCGCGGTGCTGACGTTCATCTGATTTGGGCTGAGGTACCCTGCGTTCGTCTGGATATCGGCCTCGCTGGCGTTGAGGAATGCCTTTATGTCACCCGTCGCTGTCAGGGCCTTGACCGCGGAGAAGACGACGTCCTCGCTGCCGATCGTCAAGGTCCGTACCGGATCCGGGCCGCCCGCATCGAGACTTCCCTGGTCCGTCGAGAAGGTGGTTGTGGTCGTCGGGGGGGTCGTGAAGGTGAGGTCGTAAGTGTCGTCCGAATTCAGCGTCAGCGTAAAGCCGACGGTGTCGTCTTGGCCGTCGCCGTTGAAGTCGGCGGTGATCGAGCCGTCGAAGGATCCGTCCAAATTATCTGTGAACGAGCTATTGGTGGCCGTCGTCGTGACGGTGCCGTGGCTATCGATCTCGAAACTGTCGAAGCTCACGCTCAACGAGCCAAGCCCGTCGGTGCCTGGATCGTTAGTCCAGGTGCCATGGGCCCCGCCGGTGTAGTCACCGTCTGTGACGTCCGCAACCGCGATCGTCGGCCCATCGTCGTAGAACTCGAGATGGTCGCCGACGGGCACCGCCGCCGTTACTGCATTGTCGACCGAGAACCCGCCGATGCTGAAGTGGATGTTCGATCCGGCCGGCTCGGCATTTTGAACGAGGACGCGGTTGTGATCGCCGTCGGTCTCGAATTTGATCACGTCGCCGTCATGCACCCCCGACACGATCACCCCGTCGCCGCTGGTCGTGAACGAAACCTCAGTGCCGTTGATATAGACATGGGTGATATCGACTGCCGTATCGTCGGTGAGCCCGCCGAAGTAATCTCCCTTGGGTTCGGCGTCCGTCGTAAACGCCGTCAGCTTCACCGATACACTGGTGCCGCCGGTCAGCTTGACGATGGTGAGCGACGCTGCGTCCGAATCCTGCACGCCCGTGAAGTCGATGTCATTGATAGTGGTCGCCTCCTGGTGCGACAGGTTCGGTGCGAGGAAACTCGGGTCCATGCCCGTGACATAAGTGAAGTACATGCCTTTGCCGGCGCGAACGTCCTGCGCGTCGGTGCCGAGCGTCGTGGCGCCGCCGCCCTTGCTGCTGTTGACAGTGTGGCTGCTTGAAGTGCCGGTCACCAGCAGGGCGTTGGATTGGTTGCCAAAGGCCATGAACAGGTTGTTGCCGGCCGGGGCGCCGGCGAAGCTGAAGTTCTGCTCGCCTGTGGCGGCAACGCCCAGAGTGTCGGGCAGCGCGACCAAATCATCGGGATCTTGGTCGTCCGGATGCGCCAGCGGCTCGAACAGCACGGTCCAGAGCTGGCCGCCGGTGATCACGCTGTTCTGGTCGGTAACTTCCTCGAGATAGACCGCGAAAACGATCTGACCGTCGGGGTCTGCGTCTGTGCCCGAGCCCGCACGGCCGAGGAGGACGTTGTCATTGTCCGGATCCGTGTAGAGGAAGATCCCATCGCCGTCGAGCGTCTGCTGGCCGCTGTCGAGACCGTCGACCGGCGCAGGATTCTGGCCGTTCGAATCGAGCGTCACAAAGCCCAGACTTTGAACCGGGCTCGTTGCATTTGTCAGCGTGATGTCGACGCTGTTGTCGCCGGCAATTTCGATCGCGTCGTCGGCGACTGTCAGATTGTCGGCAGTCAGAGCCGCATTGATGGCGGCGAGAGCACTGGCATGGTTTGTCTGAAAGCTGGCAAGGCTGATATCGTCCTTTTGCAAGTCAGGTGTTTCGTCGATTGAGGTCGTGCCGACTACGTTGATTGTCACAGCCATGATTTAACCTCCGCTTGAATGCGGCAGGCGCGATACAGCCCCAACGTTGCTGGGCACCCGCCGCGTGAACGCGCATGCGCTGACTCGTGTCAACGCCACGCATTTCGTTAAAACCAGATTTGCTAGTGAGTTGGCATTAGGGGGTAGAGGGGTTGGGGGGAGCCGCCGCTGCTCCCTCGCTCCATGCCCCGTCAGGCATTTCTCGGAGGATGCGTCCTGCGCGCATCGCTGACCCACCAATGGCGGGCACCAAAGATCGATAATGAGGGCATACGCAACACTGCCCCTCTTCAGCAGGCTATTGACTGCCTGTGTGCCTCCCGCTCAGAACATGAGCTTGAAAAGTTTACGCTTATTTTAGAAAAGTTCAAATTCCATTGAGCGGGCGATGGTCGTACTTTTGTCTCGTGCGCTAGGCAAAAAGGAGGATATTGCCCACCAAATCAGGTGCGATTTCCGCAAACCCGCGAGAGCAGCCTCTAGAGTACCGACCTGCTTCTTGGACTTCAGGCGGCTCCTGAATTCAGGTGAGGTGGATGAGCGGCGGCGGCCGCAGAACCCGTTGCTCGAGGTATGACCGGATGCTGCGATTCGCCGAAGCAGACCTTGGTTCGCGCTCAAAGCTTGAACCCGCGTGGCCAACACTGGAATTTGGCCGTCCCGTTCCCGCCTATCAAGTCTCGGGTGGATCAACAGCCGAAAACAGGATGTTCTACGCGCGAAAGGCCCGGCAGTGTAAAATTACGGGGAGCCCGCGGCGATGGATACGACCCGAATCCATATCAGGTGAACACTTGCGACCTGCGGTTGAAAGGCAACATGCCTAGATTTTTCTTCGATCTTTGGGACACCGGAGAGGTCTATCACGACGCCCAAGGGACTCTACTACTTGGCCCCGAATCGGCCAAGGAACGAGCACTCGAGATGGTTCGCAAACTAGTGGCCGGGCCGCCACCCAGTAGATACCGCGATGTGGTGTGCACAGTCCGCGACTTCGAAGGGACCCAAATCATGCTGATCAGAATTGAATTCGGAACGTACGCGGGTCCGTTCGAAATCTCAAATTAATCTGATCGCGCAGACGAAGCTAATCTGATTGCTGCTGATGTATCCGAAAGCAAGCTGTTCGACTTGCTGCCCAACTCCGAATTCTTGTTCGGCATGTGGGGGAAGGGGTGGTCTGATACCCAGAGCATTCATAGGTACCTACCCTCTGTGCTTTCACGGAAGTTATTTCGGCCCGCGCGAACTTTCGTGGAAAAATGCAATTTCAATGAAATCCAGCGAACTCCCGATTTCTGCGGTTGAACAGCATTGTTTGTTCGGCCGACTTTCTTCCGGCGCGATTGTGATGCAGGCTGTGCGCTCGGCACAGGAGGCCTAGGAAGCAATTGATTGGCGGGTAGACGTACTCGTTGTCCTGGGTTGTGGGGCCGGTGGCATGTGCGGGGCGACGTGGCAATGATGGCCATGGTGACGGCACCGGAATGAAATGCGAATGGTGTTCTGCAGTAAAACAATGATGCCGAGGAGCGCCGGGTCGCTAAGCGAAGGCGAGCAAGCCGATGAACAGGCTCGTCGTGAAGCTATGCGGCACAGAAGCGAAATGCCGATCATATGCTGCCAACCGGCGTTGACCGGCAGGTCGGCGAGGCCGAGCCGGATGGCTGAAGTCGACGAACCAACGACGCCGATCAGCTTGCCGACGACGCGGCCAGCGGCGATGCCTAATGTCAGCGGCTCGACCAAGGCGGAGAAGCTCAGGCCGCCGAACGAGAGCCGGCATTGGCGAAGAAGCCGAAGATTGGGATGACGATGAAGGGCACCACCTCGTGCAGCCCGTGCCCGCTATGCGTCCACTTGTCGGCTATCTCATATCGCCGCGCGGCAGTCCTTGTGTCTGGAGCCTCGGCATTCGACCGACAGCACGGATCTGAAGTGGCAGGACGTTGGCGACCTGCCGCCTGGGGCCAAGGTCGCTGTCCTGGCGCAATCCGGTAACTGGAGCGTTGCACGCGTGAATTCCCGCCCTGATTACGACCCCGGGCCGATGCACCGAGACTATTTCTCCCGCATGGCCCGGCGGAAATTTTGCGTGATCGGTTCGGCTAGGTAGGAAAGCACGGTGCGAGCACCCGTGCGGATCATCGTCTCGCTCGACATTCCGGGCAGCAGCTTGCGGCCCTCAAGCTTGGCGAGTTCGCCCTTGTCGATCAACACCGTCGCGGCGAAGTACGGCGCCCCGTTGTGCTCATCCACCATTCGGTCCGCAGACACGACCCCCACAAGACCCTCGAGTGGTGGCAGGTTATAGCGGGCGAAGGCCGGGAAGCTGACGTGCGCAGGCTGCCCGGGCGCGATCGTCTCGACATCCTCCGGTTTGACCAAAGCCTCGACCACGAGCTGTTGCCCGAGCGGGACGACCGTCATCAACGTCTCACCGGGTTTCACGACACCGCCCGCCGTGTGGACCTTCAGGTCCATGACGATGCCATCAACTGGTGCAACGATATCTGTACGGGTAAGCACGTCCTTCGCCGAACGCGCCTGCTGTCCGAGGTCAAACAACTCCGCCTCGACCTTGCTTAACTCATTGACGGCCTCGTTTAGCCGCACAGTGTTGAGGTTCAAGATCTGCATGTCGATCTCGGAGATGCCGCTTCTGGCGCGAGCGATCGCCGCAACGTGGGTGGCGCGCTCCCCCTCGATCTGCCGTTGCTGCCGTTTGAGTGACAGGTTCCGCTCGCGCGTGGTCAAGCCCTTCTCGAGCAGACTTTCGAGATCTTTTGTTTCCCCTTCGATTGCTTCGATCTGCTTGTCCTCGGTGACGATCAATTCTTCAAGCCCGGTTATCTCTTCCGCGGCCTGGCGGCGGCGCTGGCTGAGAATTTTCCGCTCGTCCTCCAAATTGTGGTATTTCGCCGCGAACACGTCGCGCTGCGCGGCGACCGCGTCTCTTGCGGCGGCTGGACTTGCAAGCAATGCCGGATCGAAGTCGATTTCGGCCCTGTCGTCACGCTCGGCCCTGAGACGCGCGGCCAGCGCCTCGCGCGCCGCAATCCGGTTCTGGATAAGGTCAAGCTGTGCCTTTGCCTGGGTGCTGTTGAGCCGGATGAGGACCTTGCCTGCCTTGACGATATCGCCGTCGGCGGCATTCAACTCCGCGATGATGCCGCCTTCGAGGTGCTGGATGAGCTTGCGGTCGCCGGCGACCTTGACAACGCCTGGTGCCACAGCGGCGCTGTCCAACGGTGCCAGCGCCGCCCACCCCCCGCCTAGGCCGAAGAACAGCAACATGATTGCGAACCCGGTGAGCTTCACGGCCCCGAGGCGCAGGGGTACTGGTTCAAGCACCGAGGCTGGCGGGCGGGGTAGCGGGACGACGTTCATGGTTGCTCCTGGCTAGATGGTTGCGCAGCACCTGCATCGCGACCGGGAAAGGCGCCGGAAACAAGATTGAAGTTTGGCGACAGTTTTTGGGAAGCGTATCGGCGGGCCGGATTGGGGACGCTGTCTTCGTTCGCCGCTACGGTCGGGAGCTGATTCGCCTCACGGACGCGGCGGGCGAGTTCGTTGAACACCGGGTCGCGCGGCCCGAACAGGTCCTGTGCGCCGTGGTTAAGCACCAACACCTTGTCGACCTTGTCCAAGATGCTTGGTCGGTGCGATATCAGGATCAGGGTCGTTCCCGCCGCTTTGAGCCCACCAATGACTCTAGCTAGTGCCTGCTCGCCTTCGTGGTCGAGATTGGAGTTAGGCTCGTCAAGCACGAGGAACGCTGGGTCGCCGTAGAGCGCCCGCGCCAGTCCGATGCGCTGGCGTTGTCCGCCCGACAGCGCCGCACCACCTTCACCGATCTCCGTGGCATAGCCCTTCGGCAGCCCCTTGATCAGTTCGTGCACGCCGGCCAATTGCGCGGCCTTGACCACGTTGTTGAAGACCGTCGGGTTAAGCGGCGCGAAGCGACAGATGTTCTCGGAGACAGTACCGGCGAAAAGTTCGATATCCTGTGGCAGGTAACCGACGTGTCGACCACGATCCTCGGCCGCCCATTCGACAACGCTCATACCGTCGAGCAACGCGCGACCGCCGGTCGGGCGCCACGTACCAGCCAGCACTCGCGCCAGACTCGTCTTGCCTGCCGCGCTCGGGCCGATCAAGGCCATTGCTTCGCCGGGCTTGAGTTGGAAGCTGATCCCTCGCAGGATCGGTTCGCCACCCTGCCTGGCGAGCATAATGTTGTCGGCCTCAAACTTGCCTTTCGGGCGCGGCAACGGCAGGGCCGGTGTGGCCTCCGGTCGCTGACCGGCCATTGCAGCGAGACGCTTGTAGGCAGCCCGCGCCCCGATCGTCGCTTTCCAGGTGCCGATCGCCTGTTCAACCGGGGCCAATGCGCGACCCATCAGAATTGACGCGGCGATCATGATACCGGGTGAAGCTTCGTTTCTCAGCACCAGATAGGCGCCGAGGCCGAGAACGGCCATCTGCAAGGCCAGCCGGAAAGCGCGCGCTAGGGCCGAGATGGTGCTGGATCGGTTGCTGGCGAGGGATTGTCCTCTGTTAGCCTCGTCCTGCTGGGCTTTCCAGCTCTCGAGCAGGGGATTCAACATGCCCATGGCCTGGACGACCTCGGCGTTACGAATCGTTTGCTCGGCCTGCATGTAAGCCCGCATCTGGGCGACTGCGGCTTCCGCCATTGGCTTGCGGGTCAGGTACTCGGTGAGCAATGCCAGAGCGAACAGCACGATACCGCCGCAGGTTGCCAGCCAGCCCAACCAAGGGTGCATGAGGAAGATGGCGCCCAAGAAAATCGGTGCCCAGGGTGCGTCGAGGATCGGGTAGATGCTCGGGCTGGTAAAGAAATTCCGCACCTGGTCGAGGTCACGCAGCGCGCGGGCGTTGATCTGACCGGGAGCCGAGGCGGCGTATTCAACCGATGCGGCCAGGAGAACCGGTGCCAAGCGCGCGTTCAACCATGTCCCGACTTTGGCCAGAAGACGCGCGCGGACCACCTCCAGCCCCGCCATCGTGGCGAGCGCTGCCGCCGCCATCAGCGACAGCATCATCAACGTCTCCAAGCTGTGGCTGCTCAACACGCGGTGATAGACCTGAAGCATGTAGAATGCGCCGGTCAGCATCAGAATGTTGATACCGGCGCTGAACCAGATAAGCGGCCTTACAGCGTGCCTGGCTTCTTTCATCACCGCCTGCAGGGCAGAGGGTCGTGGGGGCTTCATCATGCTGATTCTGCCGTGTGTTAGGGGTTGACGCTTTGGTTTGAGCCGGGTTTTGCGCGGAGCGAGTGATTATCTCGATGTGGAGATGGGAGGCGGCGTGAACCGCCTCCCGTTGGTCAGATGCTAGGCAACGACGTCGACCAGCAGGTGCTGGACGCCCGTCGCATCGCCGTCGGCATCCTGGATGTTGACCGCGAAATCGAGATTCGCGCCGATCTGCCCGGAAGTCGTCTGGATGAAGCCGATATCCGTGATCTTGAGAACGTCGTTATCCGCAGCTTCCCACGTTTGCAGCGCGCCGCCACCTGTGCCGCTCGCCGTGCCGGTGCTTGAACCTTCAACCGCCACAGTGTTCGGATTGTCGGTCACTCGGTTCAAGTTGATGGCATCGCCGGACAGCCCGTTGCCGGACTGCATGATCTGCATACCCTGAATTTGATAGTGCTCGGTGGAGGTGTTGTAGTCGTTGCTCTCGATGATCACGAGCGCGTCGTTGTTGTCGAGCGTGAACTCCGTACTATAGGGCGAAGGCACTGTATTGCCCTTGAAGAAGTCCGCGTTCTGCACGTAGATCGACTTCGTGGTGTGCACGTCGTCGGCGGTAGATACCGTACCCTTGTCATCGATCAGGTCGAGGATCACGATAAGATCTTCGCTGTTGCCGATGCCGTCGAACTTGATGGCAATAGCGTCCACGGCGTCCGTCGGCGCGATCTTCTCGGTACCACCACCCGGGGCACCGGGGTTCACGTCGCCCATGATGTTCTCGTTGAAGAACCGTAGGGTGAGGAGTTCGCCCTTCTGGATCGTGTCGCCGGCCACGCCATTGGTCGACTGCGTGGCGGAGACCCAATCCTCGAAGGCACTGGTGACGAACTGCCCGCTGTTGAACGTGGTATCACCTGCAATCGGTGAACCGTCACCCGTCCCGTTAAACCCGAAGGGGCTGCCACTGGGGTTCGAGTTCGAGGTGAACTGCACGTAGAACCCGTCGGTGTCCGTCGTGCCGTTGTTGACGTCCAACTCCGTCACCACGAGTTCTGGGTGGCCGGTGTTGCCGGGAGGTGCTTTCGCCAACAGCTCCGAAGAGTGGAAGACGTTGAAGCTGAACCCGTCGATCACGTCGTTCAATTGGATGGAGTACGTGCCTGCAACCTTGTCGAAGGTCAACGTGCCACCCGCCGTCGCGTCCTGCACGCCGGCGGTGATCGGATCCTTGTCGTAGTGGAACGAGAAGGAGAACTGCGCACTGGTGGCGCTCTCCGAAACGAGTGCCGTCTGGACGTTGGTGATATTCGGGTTCACCGCGTTATCGACCGTGCCGGTGAGCACCAGCTGCTGGATACCTGCCGCTGCACCAGCATCACCGAAGTCGGAGTGGGTGGCGTCGTAAACCAGGCGACCATCCGCGCCGATGCTGTACTTGAAGGCTCCGTCAGCCGGTGTGTTCAGTACGTTGTGCAGGGTCTCGTGTTCGATTGCTACGGTACTGGGGTCACCGTCGAATGGCTTCGTGATCGTGGGAGCATCATCGGTGAAGACAAGATTCTGGCCGATGTTCAGGATAGCCGAGGCACTATCACCGTCCTTGTCGGTGATGGTCGCCGTCAGCTTGATCAGGTTGTCCGTCGTCAGGGTCTCGGTATCGTTCGGCCCGTTGTTGGGGTCGTGGATGACAGCCCGGATCTGGTCCAGCGTGACTTGACCGGAGGCGTCCACGCTTACCGTGAAAACCAAATCACCGCTGACAGCGGTCTTGCCCTCGACGACACCTGAGTTGTTGACCGACAGGTTGACCGCCTGTCCGGTCAGCGTGTCGACCAGACCCGACGCACCTGCGACCACGCTCAGGGCGTAGGTGATACCGGCTGAACCGTCCTTACCGGCGTTTGAGCTGAACTGAGTTGCAAAGCTCTTGGTGTCGTTGGTGCCTAGGGTTGACTCGTCCACGCTCACGATCACGTTGTCGAGCGGCGCGCTGATGCTCGGCGCGTCATCCTTGAAGACGAGGTTGTCGCCGATATTCGCGGTATCCGAGTCCGTGTCGCCGTCGGTGTCGACGATCGTCGCCGTCAGGGTGACGAGGTTGGCGGCCGAGAGGCCGGTCGACTGGTCGGGCCCGGTGTTGGGGTCGTGCTTGACGGCAAGGAGCTGGGTGAGCGTGACGTCACCGTCGGCGTCCACGGCAACCGTAAACGCCAAAGTGTTTGTGGTCTCCGTGCGACCTTCGATAACGCCGTTGTTGTCGACCAGGTTGATACCCTCGTTGAGATCGGTAGCGATCAGGCCAGATGCGCCGCCCGGTGTACCGAGCGCGTAGGTGATGCCGGCTGCGCCGAGACCGTCGGTGCCGGCGTCGGAGGTGAACGCACCCGCGAAGTTGTCGGTGTCGCTGCTGTTGGGGGTGTCGGTGTCGTCGGTGGTGAGCGTCGGCTCTGAACCGTTGGCCGTGATTGTCGGGCCGTCATCGTCGACGTTGATGTGGTCGCCGATCGGCGTCGACACCTCGGACAAGGCGCGGACTTTCAGGATATCGCTGAAGTCCACCCTGTCGTCGGGGTCAGGGTTAGTCGGGTGATCGATCGCCTCGAAAGTGATCGCCTGGACCGTGCCCGACGTGTTGGTGGCATTAGGAATGATGTAAAAGGCTGCGACGAGATCGCCGCTCGCATCCCTCGCTTCCACCGCGCTGCCGTTCTGCACCGTGGTCAGGAAGATTTCCTCGCCGTCAAGAGTAAACAGACCGGACGAGGCGTGGTTCAGGGGTGAGAACTCCAGCTCAGCGATAATTTCGCCAGATGACGGCGTTACGCTGACGAGACCGATCTGACTGGCCGCCTCCGCGGTATCGGCGTAGGCCAACTGCGCGGCGGACAGGTTGAGATCATTGAGATAGGTCAGAAATGCGGCGTCGAGACTGCCGCTAATGACGCCATTTACGACGGAAATAGCGACGTCGTCGTCGGTGGTACCGGCGGACTGGTCGAGTACCAGATCGCCTACGATAGTGATGGTAGCCATGATGTTCGTCCTTTCCGGGGTGATTGGTCAGTTCTGCACATCGTTCACCGTAGCCGCGGTTGTGCGCGGCTCGGGCTCTCATCCGGAGGCCATGGGATCGGCGCTGGTAGCGGCGGCGTCGTCTGAATCCGCGACGTCCGGTCGAGGACCAGCGTGCCGTTGAGGAAGATGGTGATCGTCATGATCCCCTCTCCGTTTCAATGCGGCTGGCGCGATATATCAGCCCCAACACTGGCAACCGGCCGCATGGGCGCGCATCCGCCGGCAAGCCGGCGCTGCGCGTCATCGTTAAAGGAAACTGGAGTTTTGCGGATTAGCTCGGGGTAGAGGGTGTTGAGGGGGCCGCCATTCCCCCGCTCCGTGCCCCGCTAAGCAATTCTAGGCGGATGCGTCCTACGCGCATCGGCAACCCACCAGCGGCGGGCACCAAGAATCAACGATGAGGGCATACTCAACCCCGCCCCTCTTCAACAGGCTATTGACTGCCTGTACGCCTCCCGCTCACAAACATGAGCACAAAAAGTTTACTCTCATTTGTGGAAAGTTAAACACGGACTGTTGCTTCTTTGAAAAAAGTGTGGCGCAGAAATTGGTCCAACCAGCGTAAGACCTTTGTCCATCATCATTTTAACTACATGAAAGTAAAAGAGAATCTATGATCCTCATACACCAGACCGGATGTTGTTGTGGCAGAAAGCACTGAAAAGGGCGTTGCAACCAGTGCTTGCTTTAGCACCAATGGTGGATGGACGGACCGGCATTGCCGGTTCGTTCACCGTCAGCTGACGCGCCGCGCGTTGCTCAAGTGAGATAATGGTGGCGGTGTCCAGGAGGCCAAGGCCTCGAAGCCAGTGCAGCGGGTGCCGAGTGCCTTTGCTGATGATGTCGAGTGGGTTCGGCCTGGCATCACCGGCCGGGTGAAGTTCCTTCGCGGCGAGCACACGCTACGCCATGCGACACTGCAGGACTTTTCGGAGGAGTGATGTCGGCTGAAGTTGTTGAGATGATTCAAGGCCTGGTGGATGCAGAAACCAAAGGCTGGGACGAGAAAGACATCGAGCCGTTCCTAGCCATGATTCATCCTGACATGGCATGGCCATTTGCGCCGAACGCAGACGCGCATGATCCAATCGACTGGTTGTTCGTCTTAGGTCGCTTCGACGAGGAAGCCTGGCGGAAAGGCTACAACGAGCTATTTGCCGCCCATGACCTCATCCACAATCGCCGCACCACGGCCAAGATCGAAGTTGCCCCCACGGGGGATGCAGCCTTTGCGGTGGTCGATATCGACACCCTTTGGCGAAACAAAGCAACCGGCGCGGATTTTCATTGGAAGGGGCGGGTCTGCAAAATCTATTCGAAGCTCCGGACGGGTGAATGGAAATTCTACTGGCAAACCAGCGCTCTCAATTTCCCGTCAAACCCAGAAGCGGCTAAGATACGCACATGAATGGGGCTCCGAGTTTTCCTCAGCATGAGCGCGCGGGCTTTAAAATTTCTGGACCGATGGATGGCAGACCATCTGCCAAACGTGAGCACCGACGACCCTGGGACCATTGCCGATCTTGTCGTTGAACTCCTTGCTTCTGCCGGGCGTCAGGGCATCGCGCCCAAAGAGATATACGAGGAGATCGACAGCGTGTTTCGCCTTGTGAGCGAAGCGATGCAGCACCGCGGGGGCGGCTTGGCGGGTTGAGACCCAAAACAGATACCCAGCACTCCTGGCAGGAAACGCGGGGCGACTTCATAAGGAACTCAATCACTCCCTGCTTGGTTACTTCCGTATCGCTGGTAACCATCCACTGGACACTATTGGCGGCTGAGAGACGAAACGCGCTCCCATCTGAACACGGGAGAGAGCGCTATGCTCCACGACCAAATCCGACTCGTGTTGCGCGCACGGCGAGCGCACTGCGATTGTAACGATGCACTAGTGGCGACCAGCAGAGAGGCGCTTGACCGCTCTTACAACCTGCTTCGCCTGACAGCCCACATGGTAGACCCACACGAGTTGATGATGCGGCGGGCTGTCGAAGCCCCGCAAGGACCGTTACGATCGATTTCGGTTGCTGATGACATCCATATGGTGCGGGAGCACCCCTGGGCAGGCGAGACATCCCCCGGCAGAAGGACCGCATAGCCGCATTGGAACGGCTAAATCTGGCCACCGCCAAGGCGGTCGAACTCCTTGCACTTCTGGAAAGCCTGCAGGACCTTCACGAACAGCATTTGGCATGGCTGCAGGCAAAGGCCGAGGGCGGTACCTGACCCGCCCCAAGGCTCTTGACAACCAGCAATAGCACAGGCCAGTTCCGCGGCGTTTGAGGACCATAGGGGGAATTTTATGAAGAAGACATATGAGAAGCCCACTCTCCGCAAGCGTGAACGTCTGGCTACGGTCGCGGCTGCCCCAATTTCGGGGCCGCCCGTCGAGCCGGCTTAAGTCGCCGGTCTCGGATCAAAGCCCGTCGGCCCCGGTCGGCGGGCTTTTTGTTTGGCTTGGAACACTTCGGCGCCGCTGCAGTTCGGTTCCTGGTCGCAGCTCCCGGGAGACGGTCGAGCGGTCTGTCGGGTCGGTCCCGACGCAAAGAGGCCGCTCGCGGAGGAGGTGCGGCGGGCTCGTTCTGCGGACTCGCCAAGTCAGTTTGCACAGCTTGTTCCTTCTCGGGCGCTCACCTTCTTTCGATGGAAGGGGGAGCAAGCGCCCCTGGAACGATGTCGGTGTTCTGAGCCACCTTTATCCGCCAGCCCGACTGTTCTTCCTTCACAACCAGAAGCAGAATGCCTTGCCGTGTTCCGGCGGGTGCGCCGTCCGGAGCTGATGCACCGGTTAGGGTCCATGTATAGTGCACCGAGGCAAGGCCGGGTGCTAATTCGACAACTGATGAGACAGCCCCCTCGAGCCGGCTGTTACGAAACATGGTTTCGTGAGTTGCGCGATGCGCCCTCGCGATTTCGGTGCGGTTCTTCCACCAAAGGCCCACGACATTGACGAAATTGGCATCCTCGGCGAACAACGCCGCGAAGTCGTCCATATCGTGTCTATTCCAGGCATCGCCAAAGGCAGTCGCGGCATCTTCAGGGTTGCTGACCACCAGTGTCATGACCAATCTCCCGTTTCGCTCGGCAATCGCTTGCGACAGTAGCGGCATCGTCAGGGGTGCAGGTAGTTTCACTTCGGAGTCTTGGTCCTGGTCCGCCTGGAAAGCAAGCGCAACAGCTCTCCTTCTTCCGTGGTCCCCTCATCGAAAACCTGGATAGTTCCGCCGCCAGTTGATTCCGCTGTTCCTTGTCTTTCTTGGCTAACCGGCGCTCGTCGCACAGCCGATCGAATACCCGCTGGAGCTTGTCCAGGTCGGCGGGCAAGTACACACGACTGCAACGCGACGTTGACATGGCCGCCGCCCTCGGCGCGGCGCCCTAGTATCTCCTAAAAAGCCTTGGCGCGCGAAACGAAATACTTGTGCCATTATGGAACGAACATGCGGCTTATTGATTTAATAAAGCGATGGTCGGTTCCATCAGGAATGTAGCCGTCTCAGTGGCAACCTAGAAAGCCCGTCGCTTTTGCTCATTAGCTGCGACGGGCTTTTCATTGGCTACAACCTAACCGTGGATGCCTAACCCCGGAGGGTGGCGCATAATCCGTCTCTGCCCCCGCGGCCTTCGGGGTAAGAGCCCGGCCTGTGCGCCTTAGGGCCCTCGACCCCTCGGCAGGCCGAGCATCCCTGAGCGGCTCCGTTTGCCGGTTTATTAGCTAGGTCTTAGAAAATGTTGATGTCAGTCGCTGAAAAGGCGGCGCATAATGCGTATCTGCCCCGGCTCGCAACACGGGGTAAGAGGCCCGGCCTGTCCCGCTCTAGTCGTCCCCCGACTTCCCCGCTCGCAGGCCGGGTTGCCTCAACTTCACCTGATGGATGAGCAGAACTCGCGGCCAGCTCTCGCCGCTCGGAAAGTCCGCCGCAGCCTAATGAGCGCGGCCACTCTGATCTTGCGACTGAAGTCCAGTTTCCATTCGCATTGGTCTTATCTGCGAAACATGCCCCTCGACGTTCGTTGTTCCCATCCCAAAATTGTAATGATCGGCGAAATGCACCGGTAAGGATGCGTGGTAATAGTTGATTCAACCATTGCTAGTATCTAATCGGTGGCGGCTCCGACAGCTGGCAGGGTGGGCTGCTGGGTGTTGCCGAAGCCGCCTGCGCGGCCGATGGGACAGACCGCGCTGTCTCAGAATTAGGACAGCGCGGTCTATAATCAGTTAAGGCTAACGTATTCCCCCCTCCCTCCTTCGTATAGTTGCAAGGTTTTAACGGAACGGACGCTCTCGGTGTCAGTTTCTGCAGGCGGTCATATCCAGCTGTCACTGGCGATTGCCGCTCAGCCCGTCGCCTGTTCCCCCCATAGCTGGCGACGGGCTGTCGCTATTATCAGCTCTGCGAAAGCCTGTCGGTAAACAGACAGATGCCCGCGGGACCTACATCTTTTTTAAATGACGGCGCGCTGCTGCCCCGGCCAGATTGATGGCTCAACTTCCGCAAGGGGGTTGAAGGTGTCGCCCTTAGACGGGTGCTCCAATTTGTTAGGCGCAAAGGCATGAAGCCATGACCGACAAAAAAATAGGCGCTGGCGGCGGAAGCGGCTTTGAGATCGCTATGGTCGGCGTCATCGTTTTCGCTGCGATGGGCCTGATCCTAGTCGCAGCTACAGGGATGCGTTGAACCGCCCTGAAGGAAGGCGAACAAAGCGTCAGGGACGAGCTTTCAATCGCCATCTGGTGACGATGCTTATGACGCAGACGGCGTTGCCGATCCACATCGGCTGGGCGCTTCTGGACTCAGGCCCGGTTGGAATCGACGCGTTTCTCCTGTGCGCTCTTACACAGTTCATCTAATTTGTCGCGGATCCGATCGTTATCAAGCAGTAGCTTGGCGCGCGGGAAACCTTTGCTGCGAAGCTCCTGTTCGATGGCTTGCCATCCTTCACAGTCGCCCGATGCGGCAAGTTTCCCAGCCTGGCGCCACATGCGCACGTCACTCTTTTGCGACACGCGTTTCCTCCATGCTTCAACGGGATGGCGGGCATGTGCTACCGACGAGGAAGGTGACGCATTTCCTCCCGGCTCCATCAAATGCTGTAGGGAGGATTTGGTTTCAGCGCAGGGACCAAAGCTTCAGCCGGTACGACTTATGTCCCGGCTGAACTATTCACCCATGCAACAGCTGCCGACGCGTTGCCCGGGGACTTTGGGTCACAGGACAATCCTGGCAGGAACATCGCCCGGGCATAAAATCTGGAATGCTGAGCCTCAGGGATAATCTCCGACTCGACGGAGCGCTGGAAGGCCGTTCACGTTATAAGCCTTATGGAAAACCCACCTCCAGACAGTCCCCGTCGAGAACATCGCCCGCGCGTGCTGAAGGGCGGAACGATCATCACGGGTTTCCAAAACTCGGAAATCAGCTGCTCTCTACGCAATCAGCACTCCCAAGGAGCCGAGCTAAGGCTCGCCGCGGACATTCAGATTCCAGCACGCTTTCTGCTCTACGTTCCAGTCGACGGGATCGCTTACAAGGCTGTTGTTCGATGGCGAAGGAATGACCGCGTAGGCGTCGAATTCGAGGGTACGGAGCCAAAGCCGAAGTTCCATTACGGTTGAATGCCGAAGGCGGCACCTGATGGACGAGCGGCAACCAACGGATAGGGATGAACGTCCGAGGTGATGATTGGACGGCGGGTCACGCGTTGCCTTCGATCGAGCTTTCTTCATCCAGCGCATAGGGCACCGGAAAGTAGGCTTTCGCCATCAGCCATTCGCCGACGATCGTTCTGACCAGTTCCGCCTTGGAGCCCCCATTTCCGACCTTGGCAACCAGCCGCCGCGGTTTCCTCGCCAGCATCAGGTTCGGGATTAAGGGGAGCTTTTGAACCAAAAGAGGGTGGGGTATCCCAATAGAATATCCCACTCCCTTCACCAGATGGTCTTCACCGCCATGCCACGGTTTCCCGCATGACATGGTCGTAATCAGTTACTATTCCCCGGTCCGGTCGTCGTGGTCGACGTTGAGCAATTATTGCAGTCGGTCTTGCCGTTATTGATCTGCCCGCTCGGTCCGGTCGATGTCGTTGTCGTTGTCGTCCCATTATCGTTGTTGGGTGGGTTTCCGCTGTGTCCCTGTTCACTGGTGGTTGTCGTCGAGATGCCTTTAGGGTCAGCAAACGCGGGAGCGGAGACTGCGAATGCAAGCGCTGTCGTGACGATAAGGATCGTTTTCATTTCGTTCCTCCTGACATGCTACGCACGCCGCATCATTGGAACGCGGCACGGGCCTCCTAATGCCGCGCCGAAACGGTAAGTTTAGACATACCTAATGTTCAAAGGCAATTGAATCGCGGCATGCCTGCATCAGCATTTCGGGGGAGCACACCTGCAAAGTGACTCAGTCGCCGGATCTGTTCTACTTAAAGCGGCTTAATTCGCATTCGCCGCCAGCACCATGCAGGCTGGAGCTGCCCCTCAGAGCCCGGCGCAGTTACTTCCTGATCCCCATCAGGAGACCGGTGGAGGAGACCGGCAATTTCTGCAAGGCCGGTGCCAGCATTCTGGTCCTGACGTCAGACAGGCACAGGGCGCCCGGCCTGCGCGATGCGGGGGACTGGGGGCGCTACAGGCCGGGCCGTTGCCCCTGGGTGAGGGGGAGGGGCAAGTCCGTACTATGCACCACCTTTCGGCAGTCTTACATAGGGGCTTTAGTCGTAGCTAATAAAAAGCCCGTCGCAGCTAAGCAGCGTAAGCGACAGGCTTTTTAGGTTGCCACTGAGATGGCTACATTCCTGAGGGAACCGAGCGCCACATCTACAGCTCAGGGGCACGTGATCGGTTGCGGAATGGAGGCGATCATAAGCGGGGTCGAGCGTTATCGGAATCCGATAACCCGCCGCTCAGTGTGCCCCCACACCCAGCACGGGCTATGTGAACCGGCGCCTTTTCTCGTGGGGGAGAATTGCCTGAGCCCGGCGCCGGCCTGGCGAACTAGCGGTCTGCCGCACATGCAGGATAGCTAATCTCTACCTCATAAGGACATGGCGTGATCGCGTAAACTCTTGGCAATCGCCCAGCAATCAGGAATATAATCCTCGCCGGTGCGGCGACCCCAATTTACGAGGATCGACAATCAGCAGCGCGCCCCATTTCTGCCGTAGCGACCATCAAGTGACCTCCTGAAAGCTGTCATCGCCGGCGAGCAGCGCGACGGTTGTGGCGGCCCGAAGGCGATTTCGCTTATCCTGTTCACGCGCGCGTGGTCAGTGTCGACAGTTGGTCGGTATCGTAGCGGTTTCGCAGATCGGCGAGCGCCTTCGGGTCCGGCGCACCCTGCGCCGCCAGCTCGGCAAGCTCTTCGAAATAATGCTCATGACCGGGTGGAGAGACGGTCATCAGCACGCGTGCCGGCTTCTCGCTGACATTGGTGATGTTGTGCGGCACTCCCGGCGGGATGAACAGGAAGGTTCCTGGCGTTGCCCGGATCGTTCTGTCGCCGACCTGCCATTCACAATCGCCCTCGAGCAGGTAGAAAGTCTCCTCCTGCACCCGGTGAACATGCCGCCCCGTGGCGAACTCCGGCGGGATCGTCCAGTCGAACATGCTCGTATGCTTGGTATTTCCATCGGTAACGAGGAAAGCCATGGGGTGGCCACGCAGCATGATGCCTTTCTTCTCGTCGGGCATGCGGATGACGGCTTCGGCGCTCATATGATCCTCCTCTGACAGGGCGCTTGTTTCTGGCAAGCGTTCGCGCAACATCGGCCGCTCACGCGGGAAAGTCGTGAAGTCGTTGCCAAAAATTTGCTAAAAGACTGCCATGACAGTCAGGGGCGACGTCTACCGCTTTGGCTCTTTTCACCTCGATCCGGAGGTGGGCATTCTCTTTCACGGGGCCGAGCCGACCATGCTCGGGCAGCGCGCCGTCGCGCTGCTGCGGCTGCTGATCCAGAACGCGGGCCAACCCGTGTCCAAGGACGCGCTGATCGAAGCCGGCTGGGGCGGATTGGCGGTTGCCGATAACAATCTGACTGTTCAGATCGCAGCCTTGCGCCGGACACTGGCCGACGCGGCGAATGTCGCGGACTGGATCGAAACATTGCCGCGCCGTGGTTACCGCTATGTAGGACCGACCGTCGCCACCAATGTTCCCGATGCCTCGGCCACGACCCGCGCCGCGTCGGCGCCGAGCTTGCCTGAGAAACCCTCCGTCGCCGTCCTGCCATTCTCGAATTTGACCGGCGATCCGCAGCAGGAGTATTTTACCGATGGGATGGTGGACGACATCATCACAGGCCTGGCACGCATCAAATGGCTGTTCGTCATCGCGCGAAACTCGACCTTCTCCTACAAGGGTCGCGCCGTCGACGTGAAGCAGGTCGGCCGCGAGCTCGGCGTTCGCTATGTGCTCGAAGGCAGTGTGCGCAAGGCCGACCGCAGCGTACGGGTTACCGCGCAGATGATCGATGCTTCGACCGGCGCCCATGTCTGGGCTGAGCGCTATGACCGCAGCTCCGACGACATCTTCGCGCTTCAGGACGAGATCGCGCTGGCAGCAGTGGGCGCGATTGCACCAAGCGTGCGGAAGGCCGAAATCGAACGTGTCAGGCGCAAACGCCCCGATAGCCTCGATGCCTACGATCTCGTGCTGCAGGCCCAGCCTGATGTCGATTCAGGCATGCCGGAGCAAGTGACCAGAGCGCTGGTCCTCCTCGAACGGGCGATCGCGCTCGAACCTACCTATGCGCTGGCGCATGGCAACGCCGCGATGTGCCATCACTGCCTGTTCCTTCGCGCCGGCCTGCAGGAGGTGAACCGTGCGTCTTCGATCCGCCACGCGCGGTCGGCCATCGTCTACGGACAGGATGATGCTCTCGCCCTGACATGGGCGGGCTTTTCCATCGCAATGGATGCACACGATCGTGCCGCTGCGTTCGCCGCATTGGAAGCTGCGCTGGCCATCAGTCCGTCTTCGGCCCTGACCTACATCCTTGGCAGCGTCATTCTCGGATGGAACGGTGAAGCGGAGCGGGCGATAGAGTGGAGCAAGCAAGGTTTGCGGCTGAGCCCCTTCGATTCGTGGGCCTGGGCCGCATTTGACGCGCAGGCGATGAGCCATTTGCTGCGCGGCCGCTACGAAGAGGCTTGTCGTGCTGCCTACTAGTCTGGATCGAGATAGAGCGGATGGCGGCTTTGCGCCTCGTGTCGGCCGTTGAGGTCAGCTGTGAGTATTCTCGAAAGCGGACGTCATCGACGACAACGCAAAGCACGTCGCACAAGGCACTACGTCGCGGCTTCCTGCTCCATCTCCTTCATGTCCTGAAAGCGGTCCGCGATCCGCGGGTGGAGCCGGCCGCCATCCGCCGCGCCGATGGCAACGACGATCTCGTCGGCGGCCGGGCCGTCGGCAATCTGGAAATTGGCGGTGATGAAATGCGAGCGGCGACCGTTCTCGCTCTTGTGCATCATCGGCAGCGACAGCAGCGCTCCCGGCGCGTTGCGCGTGTTGCAGAATTCGAGATAGGTCGTGCCGCTGACGGCGTCTCGGAACACATTGCCGAAGCGCAGCGTATGGATCATAGCCGAGGCATGTTCGATCTCGCCGGAGACCCCGACGGCCGCGGCTTTGCCGTAGCTCTCGATGCGCTGCGCGGGCATAAGCTCGAGAAGGCGGCGCGTCAGCTCATGGCCAAGCCGGGGCGCGATGGTCACGATCTCCGGCCGCAGGTTCTCGACGAAGCCGCGGCCGGCCCATGGATTACGCAGCACGCCGGCGATGACGATCGAGGTTATCGGCCGGGCGCCCGCCTTGCCGCCTTCGATGTGCACTTCCTCGATGAAGGTGCAGACTTTTCGCAATTCCATGATTTCGAGTCCCGTTGGTGGAAGCCTAGCCTAGTAAGCCCCAGGGGGCAGGTATTCCTCCGGTTCGTAGGAAGAATCGGCGTGCGCCACGCTTGGAAGCTGTGTAGCGTTGGTATATCCGCGAGGGCTTAAATTGACCTTCGCGAGGCGGAAGACCGGGCGTGGACCACGAGTCGCAAATTCTCTCTTTGCGGGACGCCGCCAGCCTCATCAATTCGGGTGGCGATCTCCAGTCGGTGTTGCGCGATCTCGTGCTGGCAGCCTGCCGCCATGCCAAATGGACCCTGGGCTCGATCATGAGCATCGATGCGCCGCATGGCCACGCCCATGTCATCGTGCGCCACGACCCGACGCTCATCCAACGCACCTTGCCGGACCGCTGGGAAC
Organism: Mesorhizobium sp. M1A.F.Ca.IN.020.04.1.1; assembly: GCF_003997315.1. Taxonomy (NCBI): domain Bacteria; kingdom Pseudomonadati; phylum Pseudomonadota; class Alphaproteobacteria; order Hyphomicrobiales; family Phyllobacteriaceae; genus Mesorhizobium; species Mesorhizobium sp. M1A.F.Ca.IN.020.04.1.1. The sequence goes on along the minus strand of NZ_RZSN01000066.1, from coordinate 3,002 downwards.
TCGCGACCAGTCCCTCGATCGTGGCGCTCAATCGCAACGAGCCCGTCTACATCAGGGACGCGCGGGTCTCCGAGGAGTTTCCAGGCTATCGCCGCGAGGCGTTCGAGCGCGACTACCGAAGCGTGCTCGTCATGCCGATGAACTGTGTCGACGAGGACGGCCGGCCGATGGTGCTGACCGTCGTCTCGCGCGAGATCACCGAAGTGAGCGCCGAGGATATCGCCTTCATCGGCATGATCGTGCATCTGGGCGAGATCGCGGTGGAGAAGCAGCACCGCCTGCGCCAGGAAAAGCAGGCCGGCGAGCGCCTGCAGCGCGCCCTGGTTGCACACACCTCGCTTCTGCAGCAGGCCCTGTCGGAAGGATCGGTGGCCGCGCTCGCCGACAAGGTCGGCGAGCTACTGCCCAATCCGGTCGTGGTCATCGATTTCCATGCCAACCTGGTCGTGGCGGGCCGCTCGCCGAGCGAAGCGCATTTCGACGGCGCGTCCTGGCAGCAGGCCGTCGGCGGCGTGCTCAACCGACAGATATTCAAGGTCGCGCGCGGCGCCTCGGAAGCGCGCCAGAACGAGACACTGTTCGTCGATGACGGCAAGCACCGGCTCAAGCTTTCGGTGCGCATCGAGCCGCTGACCATCGACGACGAAGTGGTTGGGGCGCTGATGATTTTTCCGACGCCGCAGCAGTCCGGCCAGCTCGACCAGATGCTGCTCGACAGCGCCAAATTCGCACTGAGCGTGCAGATGATGCGCAGCTTCGTGCGCTTCCGCTTCGAGACCAGATCGCTGACCGAACTTTTCCTGGAGGTCGTTGAGCGACGCTGGCGCGACGAGGCCGATATCGTCAATCGCGCCCGTCGATTGGGGGTCAACCTGACAACGCCGCAAAGACTGATCGTCGTCGACTATGCCGATGAGGCCAAGGATGGCGGCGGCGGTCTTGCCGATCCCCACCATGCATTGGTCCGGCTGCTGGAACAGGCAGGCCTGGGGGGCACTGTCATCGCCGTCGAGGACGGCCTGGTCTGTCTCGTTGAGGAGGATGCCGGGCGGGATACGCGTCTGGGGAAGCTGCCGAACAAAATCGCCGGGGAGCTTGGCCGCTATTTCGAGCGTGAGCCGGCGGTGTTGGTTTCCGAGACATGCGCCGCGCTTGCTGATTACCCGACCGCATGGGAACGCTGCCGCCGCATGATCCGTATCGGTCGGTCCTTCGGGCGCACCGGCGTTTTCACCGGCCAGGATTTTGGCCCGCTGCCGATGCTGGTCGCCGCAGCCGACGTGCCCGACGTGCGCAACTTCGTCGACAAAAGCGTCGGCGCGCTGATCGCGCATGATCGCGAGCACGGCACGCCCTATCTGGACACGCTGTTTGCCTATCTGCGCGAAGGCTGTCGCAGCCAGGCTTGCGCCGACGCCATCGGGCTTCATGTCACCACCTTGCGTTACCGCCTGTCGCGCATGGAGGAATTGTTCGGCATCAAGCTGGACACACCCGAACAGCGCTTCGCGGTCGAGTTGGCGATCCGCCTCAGCGGCATTATCGACAGCCGCGTGCCGGCCGCCCGCTAGAACGGCTCCGTCCCAACATTGCTGCCGCCATATCAGATCCCGTGCCAGGCACGGGCACGCCGCGCTTCCGCTTGCTCGGGTCGGCAGCAGCGCGTCGTGAACTCTTTCCTACAGATCAGAGGAAGAACGATCGCCGGTTCCTGCCTAGCTTCCGTCCAACGATTTGGAGGAAGACGATGGCGGATGCGATGGCACAAAGGACGATCGATCCGATCGCCTTGCGTCGTGCCTTCGGCACCTTCGTCACCGGGGTCACCGTCATCACCACGCGCGACGGCGACGGCAATCCGCGCGGCATGACCGCCAATTCCTTCACCTCCGTCTCGCTCGACCCGCCGCTGCTGCTGGTCTGCGTCGGCAAGTCGGCGGCGAGCTTTCCGGCCTTCAACGAGGCGCAGTCCTTCGCGGTCAATTTCCTTCATGAGGGGCAGGTCGATGTCTCGTCGGTGTTCGCTTCGAAGACGGCGGACAAGTTCCAGTCAGTGAACCATGACCGCGCCCACACCGGCGCACCGGTCCTCACCGACAGCCTGAGCTGGTTCGACTGCACGGTTCACAACCGCGTCGAGGCCGGCGACCACATCATCCTGATCGGTCAGGTGCAGGCCTTCGGGACCAGCCCGTCGGCGCCGCTCGGCTTTTGCCGCGGCCGCTACGCCAGCGTGAAGGATCCGCTGCCGGCCGGTTGGCTCGCCTCGCAGGACATGATCATCGGCTATCTGGTCGAAGCGGGGAACCGCATCCTTCTACGAAGCGACGGCAAGGGCGGCTTCGTGCTGCCGACGGGGCGGCGCCGCAAGGCGGACAGCAGACTGGTGCTGGACGGCGGCGAGGCGCTGAGCCTCATACCGGAAAACACCTTCCTCTATTCGGTGTTCGATGTCGCCGACAGCGACCCAGGTTATCTGATCTATCGCGCCGAACTGAGCCGCGACGGCACGCGAGCCACGCTGCCGGACAGCCATGCCTTCTTTCCCGTCGACGCGCTGCCCTATGACCAGATCGCTACGCACGAACTGCGCGCCATGCTGCGCCGCTATGCGCGCGAACGGCAGGACAAGCGCTTCGGCATCTACATAGACAGCGGCGACGGCGGCCGCGTCGCGATGATCGACGGCCCGTCGCAATCGTGGACGCAGGCTGCATCCGAATGACGATCCACGCGGGACAGACAGCATGAAAACGACGGTCGCATCGCTCGAAGGATCGCGCCAGAACCTGTTCATCAACGGCGCGTTCGTGGCGCCGAAGAACGGGCGATATATCGACAGTTACGACCCGACCACCGGTAAGCCCTGGTACCAGTTCGCCGAAGCCAGCGAGGAGGATGTTGGCGCGGCTGTTGCGGCGGCGCGCGCTGCATTTGCCGATCCGGCCTGGCGGCGTATGACCCAGACCGACCGTGGCAGGCTGGTGCGCCGGCTTGCGGAA
>NZ_RZSN01000065.1:24749-28860 GCF_003997315.1 Mesorhizobium sp. M1A.F.Ca.IN.020.04.1.1 | reverse complement strand
ACACCCGTGAGATGGAGCCTATCACGGGCGGGAAGCGCCTTGTGGCAGAACTCGACAAGCGGCGCTACGTTCTGGACGCCGGCGTTGCTGACAGGACATCGAGGCGCCCGAAGGTTTCGATTGCCTGCATCAGCCGCGTTCCACCTGCCTCTCACCCTGGCAACCATTTTTCGTCAATCGATCGATCCCGGACGCCGTTGTTGGACTTCGCTGTGATCAAGATCCGCGGACCACTCTTGCTCCCTCGCGGGCGAACCGCGCTTTCCTTGCCGACCCCGCTCGCGGCTTCGGCGATCACCGCCACCTTGTCGATAAGCCGGCCACCGGCTCCCCGTCGCGCTGGTTCAATAAAATATCATTGTGAAAGTTCATGGTTTCTTCCTTTCCGATGGCGAGGCTCGGCTTCCGCGAGATAGTCGTGGACGACCTTCCCGAGCGCGAGCGTGAGACCGGCGACGAGGTGTACGGCCGAGACTACTTCCAGCACCGGCAGTTCGGCGACGGGGGCAAGCGCATGCGACCAGAGGTTCAGGGCTGCCGGGCCGGTCCAGGCGCCTCTCAGATCGATGTCCTCCAGGTGGTATTCCACGAGTTCGCAGATGCGCGGCGTGCCGTCGACATGCGGGATGATTTTGAGGAGGAAGTTCGGGTCGGCGAGCGAGGCCTTAACGCTCGCAAGGTCCGCGGCCCGGTGCTTGTAGCCCATCGTACCCGTCGCGACGCGGACCGGGCCGTAGTCCAGCGTGCCAACAAGCGTGTCCGTCTCTGTTCGGAGCGTTGGGCTGGCGAGCTTCTTGGGAAAGCCCCACAACTCGCGTCCGCCCGCTGTCGGCGGATGGTCGTCGAGAAACATGCAGTGGGTGTAGCTCCCCATGCGGCCGCAGAAGGAGACAGGAATGACCTGTCCGCTTTCCGTGTAGTCGCCGAAGCCCGTCGAGTCCGGCATGCGAATGAACTCGAATTTGACCAGAGGCTCGCACACCTGAAGCGGCTCCGGCACAAGGTCGCGCAGTTTTTGCGGATCGGTGCGATATGTGATGATCAGATACTCCCGGTTGCTGAAGCGATATGGGCCGGGTGGGTAGGCCGGGCTGGTCAGGGGCATGGCGAAAGCTCTCCCACGGACGGTATCTTGGTGCATGTTTGAAATTCCTTTGTGCTGGCTCAAGTGGGCTTAGATAGGTCTCGATGATGGCGGCGAGGCTCTCCGAGGTGCCTTCGTTAGCCTGGATGCATGGCGTGATCGCGCGTAGCCATTTTGCGCTGGGCAATTGCCTCGGGGCGCACTCATTGTATGGTCGCGGACGCGGTTCCATGGGTCCGGTTGTAGTCGAGAGGCAAGATTCGAGGTAAAGTGATTTTGTTCCTCATTTGAAGGCGCTGCTTCCCGTCTGCTCTCGTGGTAGGAGGAAGTGGAGTGGCGGCCAGCTCCGATTTCGCCTCATGGCGGGGTTTGCGGATCAACGCGCACGCGCCATGCCAAATGAGAATCGTTCGAGGCAAAGCGATAGATCTTGCTCAGCTACGTTACGCCTCCGACGTTGTCGGACATCGGATAGCGCCGAACAGGACCGCTTGCGGATTGGGAGGACGTGTCTTTTGCGCAAGAGGACCTCCGCCCCTCAGGCAAATAGCTCCGACCGGGGCGCTATGCTTCACCACCGTCGGCCCGGGAAGTAGCGCTCTTTATGCCGAGGTGTTCTCCCACTGGACGCCGCGCATTCGCCATCATGTGAAAGAGTTCTACCTGCTCGACGACCAGAAATTCTCGACCAGCCGCGGCCATGCGGCTAGGGCAAGGAGGCTCTGGGCCCAAAGGCAGGTTGACGTCGTGCGTACCCATTCGGCGCTGGTACGCCCGCAAGGTGAGCTGGACGCGCTCCGCCGGGGGAACGAGCCATTTCAAGGGATCTTGCGATATCCGTCCTGTTACCCTCGCCGTCTTTACCGGTGTGGTTCGAGGCGCTAGTCAGCGTGACGCGCCTTGCATAGTGCCCGATCACCCGACAACGCCTGTGATCCATCGCGAGGAAATACAGCGGACCTCATTTGCTGGCAGAGTGCCTATCCGACCCAAGTACCTTCTAATGGCGGCTGGCTATCCTGCGGCGCAGATTACTGCAGTCGCGCTCGAACGTGGGCAGGTAGCGTCGCTCGACGCCTGGCTGCAGAAGTGGAGGCAGCGAAGGGCATCCGATACATTGGTGCAGCATTACGTGCTGTCGGGGCTCAACGCCGCGCTGATTGAGCCCAATGCCGCCGACTTGGCAGCCGCGTGGTGATTTATGTCCACGAGGCAAGGATCCACACGCGGCGGTGGCGGCACGAGGACCAAGCCGCCCCGCACTTTCGACCCGGCGCCAAAGTGCCACTGCTCGAGGACGCCGGCCAGTCTAATGACAGGCGAGCCATCCAAGCTCTCACCTGTCCTAAAGCGGCTGGCTCAAGAGGGCGAAACCCGACAGCGGCAGAAGACATGTCAGGTCCACGACAATCGGCCGTGTTTGGGCTCGTGGAGAATTTTCAAAGCATTCCCCGCCGCTTACCGGAGCTGAGAGGGGTTGGCACGCCCATTGCTGCTTGATGGGCGGCAACACTGTGAGAGGACTGAATCGCATGCAAACGCGCAAGACGAGCGATGGCCTCCTGATCCGTGTGTTGCGATTCTGACAGAGAAACCAACTACGCATAAAAGCCACGAAAGGTGTGGGTAGCTTTGGATAAGAACATCATGGAACTGCGTATGGGGTCCCCGGCTCCTCCGATCAAAGTGGAGAACTGGCTGCGTGGCGAGCCCGTCACGAACTTTAAGCCCGGCAAGGTCTACCTCGTTGAATTTTGGGCGACTTGGTGCGGACCATGTGTGACGGCCATGCCGCATTTGGTTGAACTGCAGGAGAAACATGCAGACAGCGGATTTGAGATTATCGGAGTCGCAGCTGGCGAACGGGCTGCAACCGCGGACGAGGCACGTACTAAGGTGGATGCCTGGCTGACCGAGAAGTTCTCGAATCTGAATTATCGTATCGCGTTCGATTACACTGGCGAAATGAACGAGCTCTGGATGGATCCCAGCTCTTCGATCGGGATTCCCACCTCGTTCGTGGTCGACCGCGACGGCCACATCGCTTTTATCGGCCACCCGGCGGAACTCGATGACGTTTTGCCGAAAGTCCTTAACGGCAGCTGGCGCAGCAGCTATGAAGCGAAAGCCGCCGATGCAAAGCGAATCGCGCGTAACCAAAGTATAGCGCGCGAAAGGTCACTGACCCGGCCGATATACGCCAAACTTAGGCCGGCGATGCAGGACAAGGATTGGACAGCGGCACTATTGGCCATCGAAGAAGGCCTCGCCGTGATGCCAGACTCTTTTCATTTTCGGCAGATTCATGCGGATCTTCTGCTTCACAAGCTGCGCGACATCAAAACCGGCTTGCCGCTTATGCGCCAATTGGTCGAGGACGCGATCGACAAAAAGTTCGAAGCGGTGTCTTGGATGGTCATGGCGCTGAACCAACTCTTCGATCCCACGATCGACAACTCCCATCTTCCGCATGATGATCGCTTTGCGATGGGCAACGAGCTCTCAGAACAGATCCTGGAACTTAATCCTCCGCAAGGCGACGGGCCCCTTAAATTCCATTGGTACATCCCGGTCGCTCAGTATTATTACGAGAGCGGCCACAAGGATCGCGCGGTCGAGTTGATCGAGGTGGCAATCAAATCGCTGGACCACCAGGAGCCAATGCCGGACCACACCAAACAGCACTACCTCACCCCGTTGCTCCAAGCCCTGGCCAACTACACGGGTGAGCCCGCCTGTCATGCAGATATCTGTGTGGCTCCGCAAAATAAGGCTTTCGAAACTCAAAACGCAGTCACTTCCTGAGCAAAGATCGCGAAGGGATGACAATTGGAATTCAACACTGGCCAATCCGCCCATCGTGGCTCGCTTCGCAGCAAGTATGTCGATGCAGCAAGGGGGGGCGGCTTGCGGCAGGTTGGATTTCAATTGCGTTGACCATCGGTCGGATCGCGGCGCAGACGATGTGCGCCGCGAATTCGCGCCGTAGGTCTCGCACTCGTGGACATGTCGAGGTCGGCCACGGGG
>NZ_RZSN01000065.1:0-24649 GCF_003997315.1 Mesorhizobium sp. M1A.F.Ca.IN.020.04.1.1 | reverse complement strand
GGGCGGCTTGCGGCAGGTTGGATTTCAATTGCGTTGACCACCGGTCGGATCGCGGCGCAGACGATGTGCGCCGCGAATTCGCGCCGTAGGTCTCGCACTCGTGGACATGTCGAGGTCGGCCACGGGGCACTCTTGGGGTTGGCCCGCCCAAGCCATTCGTCGGCCACGCAAGCGGACCCGGAGTGGGCATCGCAGGAAAAGGAAATCGTCCCTCGAAGACGAAGACTGAAATGACGAACAACGAAATTCCTCATGAACCGGTTGGCACTGCTGGCAACGATGGCGAAGAAGCCCTTGCTTCCCCGTTCGTCAAATGCCTCCGTAGGCTCATGCATACGCAGGAGTCCTTCGGCTTATGAGAAGGCCAGTCGGATGCCGAGCTGCTGGGCGAGTTCATCATCACCAAGCAACGGCAACGTGCGATACCCTTTGGCGGCGATCCCGATCCTGACGCGCTGTGGAGGCTCGACATGTTTTACACCGCCGTGGCGCTTGCGATTGAGGAGCGCTCCGGCGTGTCGACTTCGCCAATAATTGGAATGAAACCCCTGGGGGCTTCCGGCGGTTGGTCGTTCTATCGAGATGTCCACCGGTTCGGCTTCGAGACTTTCCGCAAACTGGCTGAGGCCGGTACGAAACTGGTCGACGATGCGACTGCAGCCATTGAAGCCTAGCCCGAGATGGCGCGCATCAAGAAAACCATTGTTCCAGGAAGGATCTATGTCAGACCTAGATAAGATGAGGAAGAAAGTCCGAAAGCTCCAGTTGCGTGCAGCTATTGCCAAGATGGCATTGCAGGACCTTGTCGAGGGTCTGCCGGGCAAGTGGGCCGACATACAGGAAGTCGCCGAGAAAACCCACGCCGTTTATGCCGAGTTGGATGTTGCCAAGAGAGAACTCGCTTCAATGAAGAATTTAGGATGATGCGCACATTCACCACCCGTGACGGCTCCATTTGGATGCCGTCGTACCTGACCTTCATCGATAGCAAGACCTGCATCGGCTGCGGCCGTTGTTTCAAGGTCTGCTCGCGCGATGTGATGCATCTTCACGGCGTCGATGACGCGGGTGAAATCCTCGGTCGCTGCGATGACGAGGACGACGATTTCGACGGCAAGCTCAATCGCATGATCATGGTTGTCGACAATGCTGGCCGCTGCATCGGCTGCGGAGCCTGCGGCCGCGTCTGCCCCAAGAACTGCCAGACGCATGTTGCGGCCGACGAGCTCGCAATATGATCTGGCAAAAACCAGGAGAATGGCGTTGCACTTCATATCTTTTTGTCGGCTCGTGGGGCTGGTCCTGTGCAGCAATGCGTCGATGGTTTACTTCGCTTTGGATTCGCTCCGTGTGGCAGTCGTCACGAAGCTGGCCTGTTCGCTGCTGCTTCAGGCCTGCTATTTCGGCAGCGTGCTCTTTCTGATCTGGCAGTCCTCTAGCCGCGCTCGTGGAACTCGCCACAGGGGCCAGCATGCCGATAGTTACAGGAAAGCTCGGGTACCAGTCGTCTGACTCTGATCAACTGCGGAATGCAATTTTCAGCTGTGTCCCGGCTTGGTCGAATGCCCAGCATGTGCTGCTCCTTTGATGCGCGGATGACAGGATCAGTGCTCAGACCCACACCAATTTTGGTCACCCTCTGATGACTGAGCTGATCGTATAGGGAATCTGTGCTCGGCTAAGACGCGACCACATTCGGTTTGTCCTTAGGCCGGGAGATGCGGGTGGTTGGTCGATTAGGCACATAAGAGTCATCGCAGCACGCCGGATGCGGTCTGCTTGTCGCAATGACAAACTCGGTGCTGCAATACCGATGAACGACTTCTGCACCCGCTTCGAAAGAGGGGTGTCTTTGATCACACACACCCTTGGGCTGACCGGTGCGTAGCCGGTTCAGGTACTTTTTGCTGGAGATAGCATGCTGGAAAAATTCGAACGTTATCCGCTCACCTTTGGACCCACGCCGATCGAGAGGCTCGACCGCCTCGGCAAGCATCTGGGCGACAAGGTGGAAATCTACGCCAAACGCGAGGACTGCAACTCCGGTCTCGCGTTCGGCGGAAACAAGCTGCGCAAGCTCGAATACATTGTGCCCGACGCGATCGCGTCAGATGCCGATACGCTCGTCACGATCGGCGGCGTGCAGTCCAACCATACGCGCATGGTCGCTGCGGTCGCCGCCAAGGTCGGCATGAAATGCCTCCTGGTCCAGGAGAGCTGGGTCCCACATGATGATGCCGTCTACGACCGGGTCGGCAATATCCTCTTGAGCCGCATCATGGGGGCAGAGGTGCGCCTGGTTGACGAGGGCTTTGACATCGGCATCCGCCGCAGCTGGGAAAAGGCACTTTATGAGGTCAAGGCAAGGGGCGGCAGGCCATATGCGATACCTGCCGGCGCCTCTGTCCACAAATACGGCGGCCTGGGCTATGTGGGGTTCGCTGAGGAGGTGCGTGCCCAGGAAGAGCAGCTTGGGTTTGCCTTCGACTATATCGTCGTCTGTACGGTGACTGGTTCAACCCACGGCGGCATGCTCGTCGGGTTCGCCAAGGATGGTCGACAGCGCAACGTGATCGGTATCGATGCCTCCGCCATGCCCGCCAAGACCAAGGCGCAGGTGCTTGGCATCGCCCGAAATACAGCGAAGCTCGTCCACCTCGGAGCGGAAATTGTCGAGGAAGACGTGGTGTTGTTCAAGGACTACGCGTACCCGGGTTATGGCGTTCCATCGGAGGAAACCAAAGAGGCAATCCGTCTGTGCGCGCGGCTCGAGGGCATGATTACCGATCCCGTTTACGAGGGCAAATCGATGCAAGGGATGATCGACCTCGTCCAGAGGGGCTTCTTTCCAGATGGATCGAGGGTCCTCTACGCACATCTAGGCGGCGCGCCGGCGATCAACGGGTACGGCTACACCTTTCGCAACGGCTGACGTTCGGCAGACTGCGATTCCGCGGTCGCGCTCGAACGTGGGCAGGTAGCGTCGTTCGACGCTTGGCTGGAGAAGTGGAGGCAGCGACGGGCATCCGCTAATTGGTGCAGCATTACGTGCTGTCGGGGCTCAACGCCACGCGGATCGAGCGCAATGCCGCCGTTGGCACCGGGAGGCGAATTATGACTCCGGGGCAAGAATCCACACGCGGCGGTGGCGGCACGAGGACCAAGCCGTGGAGTTCGCGCTTTCGAACTGGCGCCAAACTGCCACTGCTCGAGGACCGAGGCCAGTCTAATCACAGGCGAGCCGTCCAAGCTCTCAAGAGTGATAGGGCGAAACCCGACAGCGGCAGAAGACATGTCGGGTTCACGACAATCGGCCGTATTTGGGCTCGTGGAGAATTTTCAAAGCATTTCCCGCCGCTTACCGGAGCTGAGGGAATTGGCACGTCCGTTGCAGCTTGATGTGCGGCAACACGGTGAGAGCTTCGCTGAAGCAAGCCAGAGGAGCGATTGCCTCGAGATCCGTCTTCCGATTCTACAGAGAAACCAACTCGCGACAAAAGACACGAAAGGTGTGTGATAACTTTGGATACGAACATGGAACTGCGTATGGGATCCCCGGCTCCTCCGATCAAAGTGGAGAACTGGCTGCGTGGCGAGCCCCTCACGAACTTTCGGCCCGGCAAGGTCTACCTCGTTGAATTTTGGGCGACTTGGTGCGGACCATGTGTCGACGCCATGCCCCATCTGATTGAACTGCAGGAGAAATATGAAGACAGCGGATTTGAGGCGGTCGGAGTTGCCGCCTGCGAACAGGGTCCAACCGCAGACGAGGCGCGGACCAACGTGGATGCCTGGCTGACCGAGAAGTTCCCGAATCTGAATTATCGTATCGGGTTCGATTACATTGGCGAAATGAACAAGCTCTGGCTGGATCCCAGCTCTTCGATTGGGATTCCCACCTCGTTCGTGGTCGACCGCGACGGCCACATCGCTTTTATTGGCCACCCGGCGGAACTCGATGACGTTTTGCCGAAAGTCCTTAACGGCAGCTGGCGCAGCAGCTATGAAGCGAAAGCCGCCGATGCAAAGCGCATCGCGCATAACCAACTTGCAGCGCGCGAAATGTCGCTTACCCGGCCGATATACGCCAAACTTACGCCGGCGATGCAGGCCGAGGATTGGACGGCGGCGCTCTTGGCCATCGAAGAAGGCCTCGCCTTGATGCCAGACTCTTGTGAGTTCCGGCAGATTCATGCGGATCTTCTGCTTCACAAGCTGCGCGACATCAAGACCGGCATGCCGGTCATGCGAGAATTGGTCGAGGACGCGATCGACAAAACGTCCGAGGCGGTGTCGTGGATGGCCTTGGCCCTCAACCAACTCTTCGATCCCACGATGGACAATTCCCATCTTCCGCGCGCGGAGCGCTTTGCGATGGGCAACGAGCTCTCGGAACAGATACTGACATTAAATCCCCCACAAGGCGATGGCCCGTTTAAATACCGCCGGTACCTCCCGGTAGCTCAGTATTATTACGAGAGCGGCAACAAAGATCGCGCAATCGAGTTGATCGAGGTGGCACTGAAATCGGTGGACCGTCTGGGGCCAATTCCGGACCACACCAAACAGTACTATCTTACCCCATTGCTCCAAGCACTGGCCAACTACACGGGTGAGCCTGCCTGTCACGCGGATCTTTGTGTGGCTCCGCAAAACAAGGCACCCGAAACTCAAAACGCAGTCGCTTCCTGAGCAAGAATCGCGAAGGGACTGACAATTGGAATTGAACACTGGCCAATCCGCCCATCGAGGCTCTCTTCGCAGCAAGTATGTCGATGCAGCAGGGCGGGCGGCTTGCGGCAGGTTGGATTTCAATTGCGTTGACCACCGGTCGGATCGCGGCGCAGACGATGTGCGCCGCGAATTCGCGCCGTAGGTCTCGCACTCGTGGACATGTCGAGGTCGGCCACGGGGCACTCTTGGGGTTGGCCCGCCCAAGCCATTCGTCGGCCACGCAAGCGGACCCGGAGTGGGCATCGCAGGAAAAGGAAATCGTCCCTCGAAGACGAAGACTGAAATGACGAACAACGAAATTCCTCATGAACCGGTTGGCCCTGCTGTCAACAATGACGAAGAAGCCCTTGCTTCCCCGTTCGTCAAATGCCTCCTGCGGCTCATCCGTACTCAGGATTCCTTCGGCTTATGGGAAGGCCAGTCGGATGCCGAGCTGCTGGGCGAGTTCATCATCACCAAGCAACGGCAACGTGCGATACCCGTTGGCGGCGATCCCGATCCTGACGCGCTGTGGAGGCTCGACATGTTTTACACCGCCGTGGCGCTTGCGATTGAGGAGCGCTCCGGCGTGTCGACTTCGCCAATAATTGGAATGAAACCCCTGGGGGCTTCCGGCGGTTGGTCGTTCTATCGAGATGTCCACCGGTTCGGCTTCGAGACTTTCCGCAAACTGGCTGAGGCCGGTACGAAACTGGTCGACGATGCGACTGCAGCCATTGAAGCCTAGCCCGAGATGGCGCGCATCAAGAAAACCATTGTTCCAGGAAGGATCTATGTCAGACCTAGATAAGATGAGGAAGAAAGTCCGAAAGCTCCAGTTGCGTGCAGCTATTGCCAAGATGGCATTGCAGGACCTTGTCGAGGGTCTGCCGGGCAAGTGGGCCGACATACAGGAAGTCGCCGAGAAAACCCACGCCGTTTATGCCGAGTTGGATGTTGCCAAGAGAGAACTCGCTTCAATGAAGAATTTAGGATGATGCGCACATTCACCACCCGTGACGGCTCCATTTGGATGCCGTCGTACCTGACCTTCATCGATAGCAAGACCTGCATCGGCTGCGGCCGTTGTTTCAAGGTCTGCTCGCGCGATGTGATGCATCTTCACGGCGTCGATGACGCGGGTGAAATCCTCGGCCCCTGCGATGACGAGGACGACGATTTCGACGGCGAGCTCAATCGCATGATCATGGTTGTCGACAATGCCGGCCGCTGCATCGGCTGCGGAGCCTGCGGCCGCGTCTGCCCCAAGAACTGCCAGACGCATGTTGCGGCCGACGAGCTCGCAGCATGATCAGGCCGAAAAACCAGGAGAACGGCGTTGCACTTCACATCCTTTTGTCGGCTCCTGGGGCTGGTCCTGTGCAGCAATGCTTTGATTGTTTACGTCGCTTTGGATTCGCTCCGTCTGGCAGTCGTCACGACGCTGGCCTGTTCGCTGCTGCTTCAGGCCTGCTACTTCGGCCGCGTGCTCTTTTTCGCGGACGTCGATGATCTGTAGAACTGTTCATTCGCTCTGCAGAGGGCCGGCGAAACCAATTTCTTCCTAAGCCCGTTGGCCGTAATCGAAAGACACGAGGCCGCGAGTTCGTGCTCAGCTGCCACTGTGCTAGCAAGGGAACGGAATCCAATCCCCCGGAGCAGATGGCGAGAGTTGAGCGAAGACTGCGGTCGGAGCTCCTGCGCTTCCGGGTCTCCGAGGGGACGACTTTGCGAACCGAAGGGACTTTGAACCGTTGACATGGCCGGCGTGCGGTAGGTTGGGCCAGCGACAGGGCTCCCAGCCGGCCTGTGCGTTGACTTCGCTTCGTTTGGCGAAATTGGCAACGGCGAGGGTCGCACACTTCCGGATCCAAATGACCGTCGAGTTTCCCGCCCTTTTGGTGCGTTCGCCGTGAGGCGCGACAATTCGGTGCCCGCGTGTAACTGCGCGCATAGACGTGGTGCATTCCCGCTCGCCCGCTTGGCGGATAGTTCCGGCCGTGCTGGTTTTGCCGGCCGTAACGCCCGGCGCTCGTCACTGCCACACCCCTCTCCGGCAACGGCTCGGCGCATCGCGCAAGCCGGTTTAGCGATCAGGCCAGGCCCTTCGCTAGCTCCAACGCCTGCCGTTCGAACAGGCGGCGGTAAATGCCACCATCGAGATCGATCAGCGCGGCATGATCGCCGTCCTCCATGATGCGGCCACGATCGAATACGAGCAGCCGATCGAGCGAGCGGACTGTCGACAGCCGGTGTGCGATGACGAGTGTGGTTCGGCCCACCATCAACCGATCCACCGCTTGTTGAATGAGCACCTCGGATTCCGAATCGAGGCTCGATGTGGCCTCGTCCAGAATAAGGATCGGCGCGTTCGCGAGGAAGGCGCGCGCGATCGCCACGCGCTGGCGCTCGCCGCCGGAGAGCTTCAAACCCCTTTCGCCGACCAATGTCCCATAGCCCTTCGGCAGGGGCGCGATGAATTCGTGGGCACTTGCCAGCCGTGCCGCTTGCTCGATCTCGGCCTGGCTCGCGCCAGGCCGGCCATAGGCGATGTTCTCGGCAAGCGACCTGTGAAACAGGATCGGCTCCTGCTGCACGATCGCGATCTGCGAACGAAGGGACTCTTGGGTCACCTCGGAGACGTCCTGACCGTCTATCAGGATCCGGCCGCCGCTCAGGTCGTAGAGTCTCTGGATCAGCTTCACGAATGTTGTCTTGCCGGAACCGGAGGATCCAACCAACCCAACCCTTTCGCCAGCTTCAATCGACAGCGAACATTCGCTATAGAGCGGCAGGGGATGGTTGGCGTAGCGGAAGTGGACGTTCTCGAAATCGATACGGCCCTTCGTGATCCGGATCGGCTTGGCCTCTGGACGATCGGCAACATCCAGCTGCTGATTGTGGATGGCCACCAGTTCTTCCATGTCATTAACCGAGCGCTGCACGTTGCGGACATGCATGCCGGCATCACGCAGATAGCCCTGTAAGACGACGAAGGAGGTGAGAACATAGGCAATCTCGCCCGGCGTTGCCTGTCCATGCGACCACAGAAGCAAGGCATATCCGATCGCCGCTACCCTGAGCGCAACCAAAGTGACGCCTTGGGTTGAGCCGATGATCGTTACCCGCACCCAACTCCGGCGCGTGCGGTGCCGCCATTTGGTCATGATATTTGCTAGGCGCTCGTCTTCGCGGATCTCTGCACCGAAGGCTTTGACCACAGCGTTGCAACTGACCGCATCCGCAAGCGCGCCTCCGAGCCTTGTGTCCCAACTGTTAGCAAGGCTCGCCGCTGGCGCGATATAGCCGAGCG
Source organism: Mesorhizobium sp. M1A.F.Ca.IN.020.04.1.1 (assembly GCF_003997315.1). NCBI lineage: Bacteria > Pseudomonadati > Pseudomonadota > Alphaproteobacteria > Hyphomicrobiales > Phyllobacteriaceae > Mesorhizobium > Mesorhizobium sp. M1A.F.Ca.IN.020.04.1.1. Next base: position 16,623 of record NZ_RZSN01000065.1, on the reverse strand, counting down.
ACAGCGAAATCGTAAAGGCAAGGTAGATGAGCGAGCCGCAAGCAAAGATCACGCCCATGACCAGCCAGTGCCAGCCGAGCAGCGCCGTCGAACCTACCAAGATGATAAAGGACGGGAACAGCGCGACCAATACTGTGCTGTTTAGGGGGTCGAGCGCCCCCATGCCGCGCGTTATCTTGCGCACTGTCGAGCCGGCGAAGCTGTTCGCATGCCAGTCTGTCGAAAAGCGCTGGACATGATAGAACGCTTCGTTCGCGACATCGGACATCATCTTCAGCAAAAGGTCGTTCAGGCCAATGAAGGCGATGTGGCGCATGGCAATGGCAGCGAGCGCAAGTGCAATCGGTACAGAGAAGGCTGAAAGGGCCGAATGCCAGGCTGGTGCTGCCACAGCAGCGCCACCTGCAACAGCATCGATGAGACGACCCGAAAAGACCGGCATCAGCACGTCAGCGAGCGTGGAGGCGAGCATCGCGGCCATGATGATCGCGAGCCGCACCGGCTGCCTGCACCAGTGGCGGACAGTGAAGGTGAAAACATCGCGGGAATTGGCGCCGCGCTGATGGACGGGGAAACGTTTCATAGTTTCCAAGCGGGCGCATCAACACGCTCGGTCCCAAAGAAGTTAAATGACAAAACTGGAATTTTCGACCTCCCCCACAACAGCATCAATTTTGGCGGGCAGCTCCTGGCGCCTCACGATGTGAGGTTCAAAAGTCGTGCCAACTGAGCGGGAACAGCCGAAGGACAAATTCAGCAGGTTGCCGAGCCTGGACAAAGTCAGCCGCGATCCAGTCGAATACGATTGCTATGGCTTCCCCAACTCGGGGGAAGATTGGAAAAGAAGGGCCGATGCTATCGATGTAAATGGTTCTTCTTTACGCTTTAAGCGTGTTTGGCGATCATCACCTGGTGCATCACGTTGTCTCGATCAAATGAGTACAGTTGCAACGCAGCTTCACGTGCCCGGGGCTTAGGTGCTGATTTCAAAAACGCGCCGCGAATACTTTCCTGCCCATATTCCGTCAATCGAATGCTCGACTGTCGGATTTGTGCGCTCCCCGACACAGTGCTGTTCGGTTCGCCTCCTGGGTACCTCGCTCCAGTCGGTTTACAACCTGAAGAAAGCTCCGCTCGCAAGGTGGCACGACTCTTGATCCTACGTCTTTAGGTGGCGGAAGAAACTCCGGCTGTCGATTCCCGTACTACGCATGTTGCGATGCTGGGTTGGAGCTGTGCACCTGAGGACGCAACTGAAGGAGAGATCGTGGAACTCCCGCGGATTGAGCTCGAGTTAGGTCTGTTCCTCGACATGACTGACGGTATCGCTCAATCCGAACAGTTGTTCGAACTGTTGTCCGCGTTTGCGCGGAAGTTCGATTGCCCGTGGATTGCCTATGGCCCGCTCGCATCAAAACAGAGGGTTTTCAAGCCGAACCGACAGGATTCTGTGGTGATGTGGAATTATCCTGCCGAATGGCAGGAGCGCTACTCGAGAATGGGCTATGCCAAAATAGACCCACTCATCAAGAAAGGTCGAAAGGAGGCAGGGGCCTTTCGATGGAGCGAGGTGTATACCGATGAAAGCATAACTGAAGATGGACGCCGCGTCTTGGACGAAGCAGCAACATTCGGCTTGAGGTCAGGCGTTACCATCCCATTACATGGCCCTGCTGACAGCTTTAGGTTTATGAGTTTTGCCCAATCCTCAGACTGCGAATTGCTAAATAGAACGATCACCTACCTGCAAATGGCCGCGCTACAGTTTCATCTGAGGGTTGCGAAGCTCGGCACTCCGACTGAACCGGAGCAAATTCATAACCTCTCTCCGAGAGAAATAGAGTGCATTTATTGGGTGTCGAAAGGAAAATCGTCATGGGAAATAGGAACTATTTTAGGCAGATCACGAAATACGATAGATTTCCATTTAAAAAATGTAATGCGGAAGTTGGATGCGACCAGCAGAACGGTAGCTGTTGTAAAAGCTTTGAAACTTGGGATTATCGAACCGCCGTAGGTGCGCAGCTAGTTCTCCGCCCGTAGTAGCGCGCGTGATAGCCGAGACGCTCCGGCGTGCGCTCGCTCTTCGAAGCACCCAGCGCCTCGTCCATCTCGGCCACCGCGCGGATCACCTCGTTCAATCTATCCGGGTTCCAAAGCAGAATGTCTTTGACGGCAGCGCTGGCGGTCTTACTTTCTGTCTTGATCATGGCGGCGTTCCTTCCAGGGAATCGGTGACGTTGAGCACCACCCTGTCATGACCGCCCACTCTCAGCGAATTTGCAGAACTCAGCACGCCATTCCGTCTTAACCGACTGACGCATGAGTGATGTGTGTCCAAAATCTGACAGCCGTCAGAAAACATGTCGGGTTCAAAACAGCGGAGCGTCTTGGGCCTGTCGGGCTTTTCGAGGCCTATCACGCAGTAACTGCGCGCCAGGCGCACTGGCACGGCCTTTGCTGGTCGAGGTGCGGCAATATAGGGTGAGGGCTGACCCGCATGAGAACATGCAACTCGGTCGATGCAAGGGATGATCGACTTGATCCAGAAAGGCTTCTTTCCGGCGGGTTCGAGGGTGCTGTGCCCGCATCTCGGCGACGGGCCAGCGATCAACGGTTGAGGCTACATCTCCGGAGCGAGTGATGCCTCGAAAGATGCAATGCTGTCTCTGGTCCGACGCGCTCGAAGTTTGTGAAGAGTCGGCCCGGCAAATCGGCGAACCGGGCGGCTAGGCTGCCAAAAGGGTAGATGGCCGCGTTGCCTCAGTAGATCAGCAGGCGGTGCCAGAAAGCCAAAGGCACACCATCGTGGCGCTTCGACGTAAGTAGATGGGAGTTGTCACCAGTGATTTTGCCGGAACTTCGCTCAGCAAACACAGCCGGCAGGGTTTTGGAGATAACGACGACCACGGGATGTGTCGTAGGATGTTCATATTGTCCCCAGGACAAGTTCGCGGTCCGGCAAAGAAAAGTGTCTCATACGAGTCATCTGGGTCTTGAAGATTTCAAGCGGTGTCTGGCCCGCGTACCGACTTCCGTCGGCATTGGTTTTGCGGGATACTCCGAACCTTGGCTCAATCCGGACTGCACCGAAATGGTGGAGCACGCCTTCGCCAAAGGCCATGGCATCAGGATTTTTACGACGCTGGTGGGAATGAACGGGCAGGACCTGCAACGATTGCAAGCTTTGCGCTTAGGCGTATTCGTGGTTCATGTTTTCGATGATGGCACCTACATGAACAGCCGCCTTGTCGGAGACAAGTATCGCGATCTGGTTCGTCAACTCGTCGACGCGGATATCCCCTTGATCCGGTTCGTGGCTTTGGGCGAGCCCCACCCAGATATAGCCGACATTATTCCTACCAAAGCACTGATAAAAGCGCGGCCCATGAGCAGTAGGGGTGGAAGCGTGGACCCTAAGATCGTTGCACCACGCCAGCCAGTGGTCGGAGCCCTAACCTGCGTGGACGAACGACAGTATCGGAATGTTCTTCTTCCAAACGGCGACGTTACCCTATGCTCCATGGATTTTGAACGGCGTCACGTATTGGGCAACCTTTTATATGAGGGTTACTCCGCTCTGTTTGAAAAGCCCGTTTTTCGCGAAATCGTCGACCGCATGAATGGAGCGGATGGTTTTCTGCTTTGCAGGATGTGTGAATTCGCCGACCCAAACGACCGGACCTGAGTGGATGCCGGCCGAGACGGCGAGCCTAGCAATGCGGATGGCCCCACGACAAATGCACCTGCCCGCGACGCCATCGTGTTTTCACGTTACGCCAGCATGATCCCGTAGGCGCGGCAGTGGGCCTCGAGCATTTCGGAGACGAGCTCATCGAAAGTGGTCTTCGCCTTCCAACCGAGCTTATCGGCCTGCCTGCCTTGAGGTAACGCCGATCACAGGTCAACCTCGGTCGGACGGAAACAGCGTTCGTCGATCCCGATCAGCGCTCGATTGCTTACTCACGGCCACCTCGTCAACGCCTTCACCCTCCCGGACGATCTCCTTTTCGACTCGCCTGAAGGCAGCAGCCCCAGCTGCGGCCGGGGATGGTTGCCGTCGCGGTAGTGGACGTTCTCTAAACCGATGCGGCCCTTCGCCAGCGCGTCTCCCGGTTGCTTCCGCCTGGCCTACGAACGGGCCTTCCGTCAAGGGCGCCCACGGCCCCGCCCTCTTGATCCGGCGGCTCGGGCCAATCATCTCGCGCAAGAGATCGGAATCCGCAGTCTTCTCCAAGAGAGCGCGGCTTTCGCTGTGTCATCGGTCATCAAATAGTTTCTTGAATCAGGTTGGTGTCCGCAGCCCGAGGTTGAACGGCGAATATTGATGACCGCCGCGAAGCCGCTCGCTCGCTACGGCGCTATTGGGGGGGCGCGCTCGCGAGCGGCTTCGCTGCCGCCGAGCTACACAACCTCTGGCGACGCGACCCTGCTAATCGTCCTTGGACTCATTCATTGTCCGGAGTCGCTGTGGGTAGGCGATGGGTGGGTACGTCAACTACCCGATCTCGTAGTATCGGTGCTTTCGCGGAAGCTTTAGAAGCCATCTTGTTGCAGCACATTCTGCGAAGGCATCCGAATGGAGGGCAACGCAACCCAACAATACTCGATGAGGATCCCGGCATCACCAGACCAACCAAAGCTTCCTCCGGCATTCTGCTTCAATGTTAGATGACGAACATCTACCGCAAACCACTAGCCATTAAACAGCTCTCTTCTTTGACCGACCTATGTGCAGAGGACCCAATATGAATACCGACCCTTTCACGGCCCATGAGTCCAACGTTCGTCGTTATTGCCGGGCGTTCCCTACCGTCTTTACGAAGGCCCTTGGGGCGACGATCTGGGACGAGACGGGTAAGCCCTTTATCGATTTCCTGGTGGGTTCCGGCGCACTCAACTACGGGCACAACAATCCGGATATCATGGCGCCGGCGATTGAATATCTCGTCGGTGAGAACATTCTTCTGTCGCTTGATATGCATACGGCGGCAAAGCGTGACTTCATTGAAGGGTTCGTGGATTGGATCCTGAAAGCCAGAGGCCTTTCGTACAAGATTCAGTTTCCTGGGCCGACCGGCACGAACGCCAACGAAGCGGCTCTGGCGCTGGCGCGAAAATACACCGGCCGCTCGAGCGTCATGGCCTTTACGAATGCGTTCCACGGCATGTCGCTCGGCTCTCTAGCGGTGTCGGGCTCCGCCTCAACCAGGGAACTGGGAGGCGTTGCTCGCCACGATGTGATCCGTGTTCCCTATGACGGCTATCCGAGCCAAGCTTTCGATTCCGCCAGTTACATCGACTGCGTTTTGAGCGACCCGGGGAGCGGAATAGAAAAGCCTGCCGCAATCATTCTGGAGACCATCCAGGCAGAAGGCGGCATGAACGCCGCATCCGCAGCTTGGCTCACGGAAATTCAGTGCATTTGCCGTACGCACGGCATTGTTTTTATCGTCGACGACATCCAGGCGGGTGCGGGCCGAACTGGCGATTTCTTCTCATTCGAGTCTGCGAAAATCGAACCGGATATTGTGTGTCTTTCCAAGTCCCTAAGCGGTTCAGGTAGTCCATTGTCCATCGTCCTGATTCGACCCGACTTGGACATATGGAAGCCCGGAGAACATAGCGGGACCTTCAGAGGCAACAATTTCGCCTTCGTGACGGCAGGAGCCATGTGCAAGATGTGGTCGGATAGGAAATTTACCGCAGGTGTCGAGCGGACAGCCGTCAGGCTGCAAACGCACCTCGATCGCCTCGTTGCGAAATTTCCAAGATACATCGAACAGAAGCGCGGCCGCGGTCTGATGGCCGGCCTGAAATGCCGTTCACCGGCAGTTGTCGGCCGCGTGCACGATGTCGCGTTCGAAAAAGGCCTTCTTATCGAATCCTCAGGGCCAAATCGCGACGTTATCAAAGTTCTCCCGCCGATAACCATCTCCGATGCCGAACTTGATCTTGGCATCACCATCCTTGATCACGCACTGCAGGAGCAAGACAATGCCTAGCCAGACATCTCAATTGCCAGCCATCTCCCCTGTTTCAATCAGAGAACGGATCGGCTCGATCAACACTGCGGAGATCATCTCGGTCCTGAAAGGTGAGCTCACCGCTCTGCACATCAAGCAAGCTTTCAGCACCGAAGTAGCCGAGAAGATCACCACGAACTTTGTTGGTAGTGCCGGTCTCAAGGAGCGTAACGATGGTGTGCCCGGACAATATGTCGGCGCATCACACTACAGGAAGGATTCAGCCAGCTATTTCGCAGACGCCGAAAAGGCGCGACCGCACGTCGAGGCCCTTTTTGAGAATTTGGTTGACCCGGTCCGAGCAATATTCGGCGCGTTAAAGCGAGAGCTTCACAACAAGGGCATTGAATTGAGGCTGGCCCGTTCAGAACACGGTCAGGCCAATGTCTGTCGCGCTCTCAGTTGGTCAGGCAGCGGCACATTTTCCTTGGACCCCCACGACGACGTCGCTCAAGTCCTATGTGCCGGCAACGATTACGAGATTTCTTCGGTGGCGCACAACACTGTCGCAGCGCTCAATTTCTATCCCAGCATAGCCGAGGGTGGTGGCAATCTGCGCCTCTGGAGCCATAAGCCGACAGTTGCGGACCGGATAGCGCAAGGTGTGGAGACCACTGGCTATCCTTATTCGGCAACCTATCTTGAGGCGGTTCCTTATCGCGAGTTCCAGCTCAAAACCGGCGATATCGCCCTAATCGATGGCGGTTTCGTTCACGGGGTTACCGGTCAATCAGGAAGTGGAAAGCGTTTGGTGCTGAATAGCTTTTTCGGGTTTGCTCGGCCGGATCTTGTTCTCTGGTGGACCTGACGAGGCTGCCGACAGCGACCCACTGTATTCCCCGATTGTAAAGTCATCAACCGCGCCATAGGGGACGCGACCGCGGCCTGTTCGGCTTCATTGAAGAGGCGGTCATGCATCAGAGCACTCAACAGCAAAAGGTGCGGGGAAATTCGCGCTTACAAGAGATCCGCGCACGCCGCTCACAATAAGTGGTTAGGAGCACGAAGCCCCCTTACGGCTGATCCACCGTTTCAGTATTCCCGAGCTTTGCAAAACCGGCCATGCGGCCAGGTCGCGGAGCCTTCTTGAACTGGCGCCCGCTGCCGACGGCCGCCAGCCGTGGCTCCCAATGCTCCGATTCCCGCCATGGGCCGGCGGGCAACATATTCTCGATCTGCGATCGCAGTGAACTGCCTCGTCACATCGCTGATACGCTGTTCCGGCGCAGGTCGGCGAACAGCTCCGTAAGTAGTCTGCGAATTGCCGGCGAGAGATAATTCGACACGTCGTCCAGGTTGAACAGACCCGCTCCCGGCGAAGTTATAGGCTGCGGGTGAAGTCGACAAGATGCCGACGCATTGGTCGTGATCGTCGTGGTGAAGCGTTTGAACATCGCGTCCTTTGTTCGATAATGTCTTGGCACAGGCGAGCGCTCCCTTCCTATTTTCTTGGCACAAACCTTTTGCACCCGACGGGCGGCATCTATGGCGCGAGCAATCCCATGTCGATTCATGTCCCCGGCGCCCCAATAAGATCCCCGGTTGATGCTTCGCGACGTTCAAATGTTTTCCGCTAACGCCGCTGCGTATCACTCGCCCGCCATGATGCCTTGTCGGCAGCATTGAGGGCTGCCTAAGCCTGGAAGCACCGGTATCAGGTGCTTTCGCGCCCCGTCAGGCCTCCTGAGCGCAGGCGCGTAATGTTTCTTCAAGGATGTCGAGTGCTTCGGCAAATACTGTGTCTTCGATAGTAATCGGGGCGAGGAAGCGGATGACGTTTCCGTAAACGCCACAGATCAGGAGGATGAGGCCCCTGTCGAGCGCCTTCTCGCGGACACTGTTCGTGAATTCTGCACTAGGTTTTCTTGAGCCGGGCACCGTGAACTCGATCGCATTCATGAGACCCAGGCCACGGATGTCGGCGATCTGCGGAACGACATCCTTCAGCGATTGCAGCCGCCTTTTCAGGCGTACGCCGAGTAGTTCGGCGCGGTGGCACAAATCCTCTTCTTCGATCACGTCGAGGACAGCATTTCCGGCGGCGATGCCGATCGGGCTGCCACCATAAGTGCCACCTAGGCCGCCCGGTCCCGGTGCATCCATAATCTCCGCCCGACCGGTGACAGCTGCTATAGGGAAGCCGCCGCCGAGACCCTTGGCCATAGTGGTGATGTCCGGAAAGACACCGAAGTGCTCCATGGCGAAGAGCTTACCGGTGCGGGCAAAGCCGGTCTGTACTTCGTCTGCGATCAACAGGATGCCGTGTTTGTCAGCGATTGCGCGCAGCTGATCCATGAAGGCAGACGGCACTTCATAAAAGCCGCCTTCGCCTTGCACTGGTTCTACGATAAACGCAGCGACGCGGCCAGGATCAATATCAGCCTTGAAAAGCTTGTCGAGCACGGAGAGCGATTCGTCGATCGTGGTGCCATGGAACTCGATGGGGAACGGGACGTGGAAGACGTCCGGCACCATCGCGCCGAAACCGGCCTTGTAGGGCTGGACCTTGCCCGTCAATGTCATGCCCATGAAGGTGCGGCCGTGGAAGGCGCCGGTGAAGGCGATGATCGCGCTGCGGTTTGTGGCGGCGCGGGCGATCTTGACGGCGTTCTCGACGGCTTCAGCGCCGGTCGTGACGAAGAGCGTTTTCTTTTTGAAGTCGCCAGGCACGGCGTCATTCAACCGTTCGGCGAGCCGGACGTAGTTCTCATAAGGCACGACCTGATGGCAAGTATGTGTGAAGCGGTCGAGCTGGTCTTTCACCGCTGCAACGACCTTTGGATGACGATGGCCGGTGTTGACTACTGCCATGCCTGCGGCGAAGTCGATATAACGCCGTCCCTCCACATCCCAGATTTCGGCATTAAGCGCCTTGTCGGCATAAACCTGTGTAGTCACGCCCACCCCGCGCGAAATCGCATCGGATCTGCGGGCCTCAATATCAGTATTCATGAAAAAACCTCAAAAGTGAAGGCGCCCCCGCAAAGACGCCCCCGTCCCCATGATGCCGAGGATCATAATGCTTTCGACGGCGAGAAAGTCCTGATCTGGATCAACACGCCCCAACATTCTAACGAACTGAGTCTCCTCTGGGTGCTAATGCTATTGGGCACCTTAGCAACGAAAGGCCTGACACACGTACCCGTGGCGGCGAAAGATGCTCGTGAAGGCGAGCCATCGACCTTGTCACCTTCGGATTCAATCGTCCTCACGCTCAAGGTTGTGCACGATGTCACGGCTGGACCAGTCGATGGGCTGGCGATTGTTAGACGCTGTCCCTATCCGATGCGCCCTAGCGAGGTGGGCGCGAATAATGCGACCTCATTGTGTTGTCTGGGGACAATGGTGGTTTTGATGCCGTGGCGGGAATGGGGGAGTGGCCGATGTCTCTCTACACGTCTGCTTAAGGTTTTTAGAACAGCCCTGCGATGCTCCGCCCCTCGCGGCTGGTGCTCCTGCAGCAGCACTCTTCCACTCCTCTCCTGAGTCGAGCAAGTGGTCTCGTGTTCGAGAGCGGCTTTAAGGAGCAAAGGAGGCGTGTCAGCTCCTGCATCCCTCGGGCTCGCGCAGGACATTGATCAGGCGTTTGCGGTCGGACACGTTGTCGGACTGTCGACTGTGTCGGACATGAGACACACAGCGTGATAGATCATTTCTCCTTTGGCACAAGACATGCGGGGCTATTCGCAAACGCGTTGCGGCACGGACCGAGGAAACAATCACCCATGATCACCGCTCGGCCGATATGCGGTCTCCGCCGTGAAAACCGGGCATCCCGAGCCGGCAGGCGGGCGGGAGGCCCGGTCTTTTTCTTGCAGCGGGGGGCGGACTTCTGTGAACTTGCGACAAGAAGCGTCGGCCGGACAATTTGCAGCGGGGGCGTTTCTTCCGCCATGGCGCCAATGCCGAAGTGGTGCGCCAGTGAATCAGACCAACATGGGACCGTCATAGGTGCTCGGTGTGTGGAGCCTCGGGTGCAGGGTTGGCATCGAGAGTTGAGACCGCAGAAGAGCGCGACGACAAGGTTTCAGACAGTTCCAGGGGCATTAGATGCGGATCGACAACGTATCACCGGGAAGTGGATCGGCGGTGAGCCTGTGCGGGTGCGACGGCGTGATAACGCCGGGTTGCTCGCGTCGGCCGTACATCCGCCCCTCGCTTCGGGACCCCAGGCGGACTCGTTCGAGAGGATGCAAGTAGCCTCCCTTCGCTTCGGCGGGTCCTAACGGAACTGCTGGCCGACTATACGAAGGGCGCTGGTCGAACATCACGATGCAACGATACTGGAGGTAAGGTTCAACATGCGGCTGCACACCATTTGGCCGCTGCGCTGCGGATTGTGCGCCCTACCGGGCGTACGAAGGGGAGGGGCAACGCGGGTCGGCTCGGTCAAGCACAATGCGATAGCCGGCCGCCGGTTCGAGAGCTGGGCGCCATTCGAAGCGGATCTGGACCGGTGGACGCGCGGGTTGCCGATCGGCGTGCGCATAGCGCCTGACCGGAATGAGCGGGAGTCGATCCTGATCACCGGATGGGGCAGTGCGTTTGGCGGTCCTGTGGTGGCAACGTCGATCCTTCATCGCTTGCTCAATTGTTCCATAGTGATCCCATCCGCAGTGACAGCTACCGGCTTCGTGAAAGCGTTGTTCCGGCCGATTGCAAAAGCCCGGAACGACGCTCGACACCAATTAAACTGCAAACCAATGAGAGGGTGACCGTGAAAGGACAAGAGGAGGCGCCCTTCATCCTCGACGGACGTCCCTTCTCCTATGCTGGGCGAAGGGTACTGAATGTTCAAGTCAAGAGGGAACTCAAACTGAAGAGTGCGTTAAGTTTGGTTGTGCCGTCTCCCTGTTGCTTTGACCCGGTTCGCTCCCCGCTGACACAGCAGTTCAGAGCGGGGCGCAACTCGCAATTTCCAAACCGATTGGAAGGTCAGTTCAGAGTGGCCGTAAAAAACGTCAGCCGAGGAGGACACCAATGAACGGCGCCGAGTTGCTTGTATCTGCACTTGAGAACGAGAACGTTCGGCAAATCTTCGGGGTTCCCGGGGAAGAGAATCTCGACCTTGTTGAAGCACTACGGCATTCCTCGATCAAACTGGTGGTGACGCGTCACGAACAGGCGGCATCGTTCATGGCGGCTACGCATGGGCGGCTTACTGGAAAGCCCGGAGTCTGTCTGGCTACGCTCGGTCCCGGCGCGCTGAACCTCACGACGGGCGCAGCCTACGCCCTGCTCGGCGCGATGCCCATGATCATGATCACCGGACAGAAGTGCATACGGGGCCGGACCCAGGCGCGGTTCCAGATTGTGGACATGGTCTCGACCATGACGCCGCTGACCAAGATGGCGCGTCAGATTGTCGACCCAGCGACAATTCCGACCATTGTGAGCGAAGCGTTTCGGGTAGCGCAACAGGAGCGGCCAGGGCCGGTCCATCTCGAACTCCCGGAAGATGTTGCAGCCGAGAAACTGCCCGTGGTTCCGCCGATGGTGGCGCCCCATCCTATCAACCCGCCCGTTGCGGCCAAGGAGGCGTTGGACCGTGCGGCAGAGCACATCCTTAAGGCCGAGCGGCCGCTGATGATGCTAGGTGCAGCCGCAAACAGACCGCGCCTTGCTGCGGAGCTGTCGGACTTTGTGAGGCGCCTGCAGATTCCGTTCTTCAACACGCAAATGGGTAAAGGCGCAGTATCGGGGGGGGCCCGACTGTACATGGGCACGGCCGCTTTATCGGAGCGGGATTACGTGCACCGGGCAATCGATCGCGCCGATCTCGTGATCTCGATCGGCCATGACACCGTTGAAAAACCGCCTTTTCTGATGAAGCCGGAAGGGCCAGCTGTGCTCCATGTGGGTTATCTGCCGGCGACGGTCGACGAGGTATTCTTCGCACATACCGAGGTGGTGGGCGATATCGGGCCGAGCCTGAGATCGCTTGCCGACCGCCTCGAGGGCAGGCTGCCCAACGCCGGTGCGCTGCTCGGGCTGCGTGATGGGATCCTGACCAGGATCGCCGACCGGGCGAAGGAAAGCCGCTATCCCCTAACGCCACAGCGAATCGTGCACGACGTGCGTCAGGTTATGCCTGAAGACGGAATCGTCTGCCTCGACAACGGAATGTACAAGATTTGGTTCGCTCGCAACTACCGCACCCGGGTAGCTAACACGCTTCTCCTCGATAATGCGCTCGCCACCATGGGCGCAGGGCTGCCTTCAGCGATCGTGGCCGCGATGCTCTGTCCGGAACGTCGCGTTCTAGCTATATGCGGCGACGGCGGCTTCATGATGAACTCGCAGGAACTGGAGACGGCGATCCGCCTCGGACATCATCTCGTCGTGCTCATCCTACAGGACGACGCTTATGGGATGATCCGTTGGAAACAGGCCGCAAATAGCTACAGCGATTTCGGCATGACCTTCGGCAATCCCGATTTTGTCGCTTACGCCGAGGCCTACGGCATCGAAGGCAGACGAATCGAAGGCCCCAACGACCTTGCGCCGACGCTCGAAGCGGCATTTGCGGCGGGCGGTATCCATCTTATCAGCACGCCGGTGGACTATTCGGAAAACATGCGGGTCCTGGTCGACGAGTTATCCAGTCAGAAAGACATCTGAATCCATTCTGATTGGTTCGTTGTCCTCAAGGTGCTCCTGCACTTTTTCGGACGTCCACGGGACGGTTGTTTCTCTTCGCGGTGGCGCTTGGGCCGCCACATGACGGGAGCAGGAGCGAGACGTCTCGATCTGGTTCACGACCTTGCGAACTTTGGTTCGGCAGGTTCAGGACTCTCTTCTAGCAGGCCGTTGAAGAAGTGTCTCGTTTGGCCTTGAGGATTGCCTCGTCGCCGTTGTGATAAACGAAGGTGATCTCGATGGAGCCGTCGCCGAGCAGTTCAGCATGGCCGTCGCCTGTGACCTCGTCCATTTCGTCGAATCCGACCCATGCGAAGAAGACCATCGACGGGCCGTAGCCGAGTTCGAGGGATGCCTGCATGGCGCCCAAGGCGATCTCGCCGTGGTTGCCAGCGCCGATGGTGATCGTGGCGGGTTCATCGAGGTCGAGATAATCGCGATCCCACAGATCGGCCTCGACGATGCGCCAGCGGCCGATCAGTTGGCAGCCTGCGGGCGTGGTCATATCGGCACAACAAACAACTTCGGCAGCCGCACCAGATTGTAGGCGGCGGCCGCGAAGGTAAAGGCCCAGCCGACGCGGTCGCGGCCACGGAACCGGGATTTGTCCTGTCCGGCGACCGTCTTGATCCAGCCGAACGCCTCTTCGATCCGCTTTCTGATCCGCTGGCTGACGACAAAGCCGCCATGGCGCGTGGTGCGCCCGTCAATTGCCGAACGACGGCCGCTCGTGTTCTGCGCCACATGCGGCGTCACCTTCATCGAGCGCAGTTCGTTGACGAAGTCTTCCGCATCATAAGCCTTGTCGGCGCCGAGCGTGATGGCCCGCGGCCGGTCCGCATGCGGCTCGATCATGTGCAGTGCCGCCACCCGCTCGGCATGGCCGTTGGCCAATGTCAGGCAGGCGTCGACCAAAAGGCCGTGGCGGTTTTCCATCAACCCGTGTCCCATGAAGCACAGCTTCGCCTCCTTTCCTTTCCCCTTCTTCTAGAGCCTGGCATCGGGATCGGTGGTCGAGGCATGCGTCTCGTTCGTCCGCTTCTGGCCATGGAAATCGGCTTCCGCATTGCGGCCGCCGCCATTTTCCGGCGGCTCGCCCGGCCCATCCCTCGGCTTGACACTCTTCATCGATGCCCAGGCCTCAATGAGAGTGCCGTCGACCGAGAAGTGATCGCTCGAGAGAAGCTTTTTCACTCTGGGCTGCGCCAGCACCGCGCCTAAGAACTTCGCCGCGATGTCGCCTTCCAGCAGCCGGTCCCGGTTCTTCGAAAGCACTGAGTGATCCCACGCCGCATATCGACGCCGATGCCGACAAACCAGCGGAACAGGAGATCGTATTCCAGCCGCTCCATCAGAAGCCGTTCCGAACGGATCGAATAGAACGCCTGCAGAGGCATCGCCCGCAACAACTTCTCCGGCGGGATCGACGGTCGCCCGATCGGCGAGTAAAGCGCCGCAAAATCGTCCGCCAGCGCCAAAAGCGCCTCGTTCACCATATGGCGGATCGTGCGCAACGGATGGTTCTGGCGAACCCGCACCTCCAGATCCACATAGCTGAAAAGGGAGCCGGTCCGATCGTCGTTGCCCCGCATGCGCCATCCTCCGAATCCCTTCGGAGCCAATCGACGGCGAGCGGCTTTTTCAACGGCCTGCTAGATAGCTTCGCCCATTCCTGCCACTGATATTGATCCTGTGGCGATTAGAGCCTTGGCCGTTTCCGTTACGCCGTGTGGCGCGGTTTGAGCAACCGGCGGAGGCGCAGAGCCTTCCATCAGCACAGCGTCGGAGCCGGTTGCGGTGATGATCTTGGCATAGGCTGCCGGGGTCTGGTAGGCGAGCGAGGAATGAGGCCTCGCGGTGTTGAAGTCCTCCCGCCATTCGGCATTGGCGCTGCGGGCGTGGTCGAGGCCGAAGAACAGACTCTCGTTCAAGAGCTCGTCGCGCATGCGGCCGTTGAAAGATTCGACATAACCACTATCCGGCATGTTATTCTCGGTGCCATCGTTTGTTCGGTCGTCAGGTTTCGTTAAGCTTGGCGGATCCGGGCTTGACCAGCGATGGAGGGAACCATGCGTAGTATCGGCATGGACATACATCGCGTAGCCGCCGAGGTTGTGTCTTGCTTGATGGCAAAATCGTCAAGCTCGGCCGCGTTCAAATGCTACGCAACAAGCTCGAGGAGTTCGCCAGAGGGGGACTCACCCACGATGATCATGTAGTGATCGAGGCGACCGGCGATGCGGCGGCGGTCGCTGAAGTGCTGTTCACCCTACGTGGATCGGATCGTAATCGCCATCCCAAGCAGGTGCATATGATCGCGCACGCGAGGTGAAGACTGACACGATCGACGCCACTGTCCTTGCGAAGCTCTACGCCTCGTGCTTTCTACCGGAAATCTGGGTTCCGGATCCGGCGACCCTTGCGCTTCGAAGACTGGTCACCAGGCGCACACAGTTGGTTCGCCAGCGTTCGCGGCTGAAGAACCTGATCCAGTCAATCCTCCACGTCCACCTGATCCCGCCGTGTCCGCATGGGAAGCACATCGCGTGCCGTCGCCACCCGCGCGCAAGCTTGCAATGATCATCTGGCACATGCTGAGCAAAAATGCCGACTATATCTGGGCCCGGCCTGCCTTGCTCGCCCGCAAGTTCAGATCGGTCGAATGCGCGCCGGCCTCCCGACCAGCCATGCCAGGCGCGGCTCCGCGTTCGACTACAACATCCCGGCCAAGCTGGCCGAAGAACGATCCCGAGTCGAAAAGGCAGAAGCTGCCTATGCAGCAGAGACTTCCCGATGGCGAACGAGGCCCGAAAGGCGGAAGGCTGTGAAAAAAGCCGCCGAATGAGAAGAAGGGGCTATTCTACAACATCCGTCTGCATCGGCCTGCCTGGCGCGATGTAGTGCCATTCGATCCCGTGGATCCTTCGACCAGGCGAGGATGGCGTTCGAAGTGAACTCTGTGCCGTGGTCGGAAACGATCATGCCCGGCTTGCCGCGGTGCGCGATCAGTTCCGTCAGTTCACAGGCAACCCGACGGCCGGAAATCGAGGTGTCCGGGATCGCGGCCAGGCATTCGCGAGTCACGTCATCGACGATGTTGAGCACGCGGAAGCGCCGGCCACAGGCGAACTGATCATGCACGAAGTCCAGCGACCAGCGCATTCGGCTTTGCCTCGACCAGGCACCCACGTGCCGACGGCTCGCCGTCTTGCCCGGCGCTTGCGCACCGTCAAGCCTTCCTCGCGATAGAGACGGTAGATACGGTTGACCCCAGATGCTTCGCCCTCGCGTCTGAGCAGGATGAACAGCCGCCGGTAACCGAAGCGTCGGCGCTCGTTCGCGAGGTCGCAGCCGACCACGCAGCTCTGTCTCTGGCGGTCGGCGAGACTGGTAGCGGATCATCTTGCGATCGGCGCCGACGAAGGAACAGGCCCGACGCTCCGATAGGCCCATGACGGCCTGCAGATGCGCTACGGCTTCGCGCTTGGCGGCGGGCCCTAACATTTTTTCGACAGAAGCTCGCGCAATGCCGAGGCTTCGAGCATCTGGTCGGTCGAGCAGCTTCTTTAGCTTGGCGTTCTCGTCTTCCAAGGCCTTCAGGCGCTTGGCGTCGGATACCTCCATCCGAGATCATCTGTCAGCTGGCGCTAGCTGCGCGCTCTGGGCAACGGGCTGCAGATTCTATTCGCCAGCAGGGGTCGGAAAAGGCGTGATCGACCAATGGATCAAGTCAACGGCACGCTGAAGTATCGCCTCGGTTCCAGCACGGCTGGGGGAAGCGGCCATGACATATCCGATAGAGTCTCGGTAATCTCCCTTCCTCACGATCGGCGTCTTGGGTTTTGCGTACAACTTAACCTCGGTGACACCTGGTATAGCAGCCGCGCGACCGTCTCCGTCGATCCAATCGAGGATGCCATCGCGATCAGGAAGTAGAGCCCGCCATGCTGCGACATTC
>NZ_RZSN01000064.1:0-28971 GCF_003997315.1 Mesorhizobium sp. M1A.F.Ca.IN.020.04.1.1 | reverse complement strand
GCTTCGTGCCACGCCGCCAGAGCTTGATCACCCGCGGATAGCCTGACTGAGTTTTGTCCTCGTCCTCGAAAGCCGCCGAGACGATCACCGTATCCCTGTCCAGCCAGGAAAACCCCGACTTCGAAGCCGGTGCCCGGAACCCGTCCTCGACGAAGGATTTCTTCGCAATGTCGAACTCGCGCATCTCGCTGGCGTCGCCGCCGTCCGGCGACATGAACAGCAGGCAGCGGTCGAAATCGGGATAGAGCCGGCTCGCGCCGCCGAACACCCATTTCACGCCTTCCTTGGCCGAGAGCTGATCGAAATCGAGGATCGTTTCCCAATCCGGCTTGTCGGTCTTGTAGGAGGCGACTGTCGCGCGGCGCCACAAGCCCAGCGCGTTGGTCTTGTCCTGCCAAAAATTGTAGACGTAACCGGCGAGCGCCGATCCGACCGGGATATTGTCCTCGGCCGTCATCAGGTCGAGCGCGGTCTCGAATGCCGCCTGATAGGATGGATCGCCCTGCAGTTCGGCGACAGTCGTCGCATTCTGGCGATGGACCCACTCAAGCGCTTCCTTGCCGTTGCGATCCTCCAGCCACAGGAAAGGATCCTCGACCGGCAATTCAGGCTGGGTTTGGGTCATCGGGCTGGTCATGCTGGTCTCCGGGTCTGGCGGCCCTGCCTACATCGCGTTCGCCGTGCCAACATTCAAGAGCAGCGCTGCCTGCGCTCAGCCAGCCGGCCCTACATCACCCGCCGGCGAATGACGGTGGCTACAGCCAGCGCCGCGCAGATCGCGCCGAGCGTCACCGGAAGCCCTGCGGCGCCGATCAGGTCCATCACACCGCCGGTCAGCGGCGGCACGAGGATGCCACCGACGCCCCACATCAAGGAGAAGGAGGCATTGCCCGCGACCAGCGCCGAGCCGGTAAAACGCTCGCCGAGCTCGATGATCGACATCGTATAGATCCCGTAGGACACCGCGCCCCAGATGAAGACGCAAGGCCAGATCAGCGGCGTCTCGATGAGCGCCGGCAAGAGCGCGCAGCCAAGAACCGTCACCGAGACACAGCCGAATCGCACGAGGCGCGCCGTCAGTCTTTCGGCGAGCAGGCCGAGCGGCACCTGCATGGCGATGTTGCCGGCGATCATCGTCGACAGCAGCGCCGACATGCGCGTCTCGGGAATGTCGAAGTGGGTGCCATAGACGGGAAGCAGCGCCAGCACCGACTGCTCGAAACCGGCGGCGGCGACGACCGCCGACAGGAGCAGCCAGGCGAGCGGCATGAAGCCCAGCACAGAAACTTTTTCACCTGCCTCGTCGACCCTAGGCAGACGTTTCACCACGACCGCCAGGCAGGCGCCGCAGAAAAGAAAAGCAAAGATGCCGACCAGAAAAGGCGGCCAACCCTCCGTGCCGACCGCCAGCAGGCAGAGCGGTCCGGCCGCGAACCCAGCCGAGATGATGGTCGAATAGATGCCCATGACGCGCCCGCGCCGCGACGGCGGCGCCAGCGCGATCACCCAGATTTCGCTGAGCACATAAAGCGGATTGGTGACCACGCCGACCAGGAAGCGCAGTGGGAACCACAAATAGACGTCCTGGGTCCAGCCGATCAGCGCCAGCACCAGGGCCGAGAGCCCGGCGCAGATGAGCGCAGTCCGCCCGGCTCCGAACCGGCGCGCCAGCCCCGGGATCAGCGGCGAGGACAGGATGAAACCGACCGGCGTCATCGCGGCCGACAGGCCGATCACCGCCGGCGACACGCCCTGACGCTGCAGGATGAAGCTCAGCAGCGGATAGGAAAGCCCCTGCGCGATGGCGAACACCGACACGGTCGCGATCACGCCGGTAATCGCGGCCCACTGCACCGTCTCGCCGGTCTCTGATTTCGCCAGAGCCATCATTCCTGCTCCATTCAACGCAGGCTTAGCCGCTGCCGGCGACAGCCGTAAGGGCCAACTGACGGCAAGGGCGCATGTTCCAGCCAATCCTTGTCAGGAACGCCGGCAGGGAATGCTTTGGCGGCGGCAATTCGGCGGGCCAATCTGCCCTTCCGTCATGTCGCTTCCCTCGCCCTAGTGGTCGCCGCCTCCTTACCGGCAGCATTGCCGCCGGTCCATTATGCCGACCACTTTCGCATCCCCACGAGGCCTCTCATGACTGCCGCCCTTCATCCCGCCGAACCGGCATTGGCAACAGATCGCGCCCGCCGCGGCGGCCGTGCTGGCAAACGCGCCGGCGGATCGGCAGCCTTCGAGCAGCCGCCGTTCCGGCAGCTTAAGAACCCGCTGGTGCCCACCAGGCTGGTGTCCGACGACGAACTGGAATCGATCCACCTCGCCTCGCTGCGCGTTTTGAAGGAGATCGGCGTCGACGTGCTGCATGACGAAGCCCGCCGCATCATGAAGGCGCATGGCGCCGACGTTCGCGAAGGCAGCGAGCGCGTTCGCTTCGACAGCGACATGATCCTCGAGCTCATCGCGTACTGTCCGCCGGAGTTCACGCTGCACGCCCGCAACCCGGCGCACAATCTGCGCTTCGGCGGCAACAACGTCATCCTGTCGATGATGGCCTCGGCGCCGAACTGCTCCGACCTCGACCGCGGCCGCCGCCCCGGCAACCAGGTCGACTACCGCAATTTCCTGCGCCTGGCG
Organism: Mesorhizobium sp. M1A.F.Ca.IN.020.04.1.1; assembly: GCF_003997315.1. Lineage (NCBI taxonomy): Bacteria > Pseudomonadati > Pseudomonadota > Alphaproteobacteria > Hyphomicrobiales > Phyllobacteriaceae > Mesorhizobium > Mesorhizobium sp. M1A.F.Ca.IN.020.04.1.1. The sequence continues at coordinate 26,331 of NZ_RZSN01000064.1, read as the reverse complement.
CAGATGCACAACATACTGCAGTGCACCGGCGGCTATCCGGTCGAGCCGATCGACATCCATCCCTCGGTCCGGCATCTCGAATGCATCCGCGACCTCGCCACGCTGACCGACAAGGTCTTCCACATCTATTCGCTCGGCAAGGAACGCAATGTCGACGGCATCGAGATCGCCCGCATCGCGCGCGGCGTCAGCCGCGAGCAGCTGATGGAGGAGCCGTCGGTCTTCACCATCATCAACACCAATTCGCCGCTCAAGCTCGACGTGCCGATGATGGAAGGCATCATCCAAATGGCCAGCATGGGCCAGGCGGTGATCGTCACGCCGTTCACGCTCTCCGGCGCCATGGCGCCCGTCACCATCGCCGGCGCGCTGGTGCAGCAGAATGCCGAGGCGCTCTCCGGCATCGCCTTTGCCCAGATGGTGAAGAAGGGCGCGCCGGTCGGCTATGGCGGCTTCACCTCCAATGTCGACATGAAGTCGGGCGCACCGGCCTTCGGCACGCCCGAATACATGAAGGCGCAGCTCGCCGGCGGCCAGCTCGCCCGCCGTTACAATATCCCCTACCGCACCTCAAACACCTGCGCCGCCAACACGGTCGACGCGCAGGCCGCCTATGAAAGCGTCTTTTCGCTGTGGGGCGCCATCCAGGGCGGCGGCAATCTGATGATGCACGGCGCCGGCTGGCTGGAAGGCGGCCTGCGCTGCTCCTACGAAAAGACCATCCTCGACATCGACCTCCTGCAGATGGTGGCCGAATTTCTCACCCCGCTCGATCTCTCCGAAGACGCGCTCGGCTTCGACGCCATCCAGTCGGTCGGCCCGGGCGGCCATTTCTTCGGCACCCAGCACACGCAGGAGCGCTACAAGACAGCCTTCTACTCGCCGATCGTCTCCGACTGGCGCAATTTCGAGACCTGGACCGAGGCGGGTTCGCCGACGGCGCTGGAACGCACCAACAAGGTATGGAAGGAGCGCCTCGCAGCCTACGAAGAGCCGTATATGGACCCGGCCATCCGCGAGGAGCTCAACGACTTCGTCGAGAAGCGCCGCGCCGAAGGCGGCGCGCCGACCGATTTTTGATCTTTCACGCCCCGCTCACTCGATTCAGTCTCTGCAAAAACGGACCTATCTTCATGAAATCCCATGTTAAAGCGGTTGTCATCGGCGGCGGTGTCGTCGGCTGCTCGGTGCTCTACCACCTCGCCAAGGCCGGCTGGACCGACATCATGCTGATCGAGCGCTCGGAGCTGACCTCCGGCTCGTCCTGGCACGCGGCGGGCGGCTTCCACACCCTGAACGGCGACCCGAACGTCGCCAAGCTGCAGGCTTATACCGTCCAGCTCTACAAGGAGATCGAGGAGCTTTCCGGCCAGTCCTGCTCGCTGCATCTGACCGGCGGCGTGATGATGGCCGATACCCCCGAGCGCATGGATTTCCTGCGGCTCGCCCACGCCAAGGGCCGCTATCTCGGCATGGATACCGAGCTGATTACGCCGTCCGAAGCCAAGGCGATGTTCCCGCTGATGGACGAGAAGAATTTCGTCGGCGCCATGTGGGATCCCGTCGAAGGCCATCTCGACCCCTCCGGCACGACCCACGCCTACGCCAAGGCCGCGCGAAAACTCGGCGCTGAGATCGTGCTGCGCAACCGCGTCGTCGAGCTGACGCAGGAAGCCGACGGCACCTGGAACGTCGTCACCGAGCAAGGCACGGTGAAAGCCGAGCATGTCGTCAATTGCGGCGGGCTGTGGGCGCGCGAGATCGGCCGCATGGTCGGCGTCGAGCTGCCGGTGCTGGCGATGGAGCACATGTACCTGCTCACCGAGCCGATGCCGGAGGTCGAGGAATTCAACAGATCGACCGGCCGCGAGATGATCGGCGTGCTCGACTTCAAGGGCGAGATTTACACCCGCCAGGAGCGCAACGGCATCCTGCTCGGCACCTATGAAAAAGCCTGCAAGCCCTGGTCGCCGGTCAACACGCCCTGGGATTTCGGTCATGAACTCTTGCCACCCGACATCGACCGCATCGCGCCGTCGCTGGAGATCGGCTTCAAGCATTTCCCCGGCATCGAGAAGGCCGGCATCAAACAGATCATCAACGGCCCCTTCACCTTCGCGCTCGACGGCAACCCGCTGGTCGGCCCAGTCCAGGGCCTGACCAACTTCTGGTGTGCCTGCGCCGTCATGGCCGGCTTCAGCCAGGGCGGCGGCGTTGGCCTGGCGCTGTCCAACTGGATGGTGCACGGCGATCCGGGCTTCGACGTCTGGGGCATGGATGTCGCCCGCTTCGGCGAATGGGCGACGCTGCGCTACACCAACGCCAAGGTGCGCGAGAATTATTCGCGGCGCTTCTCGATCCGCTTCCCGAACGAGGAACTGCCGGCCGCCCGGCCGGCGCAGACGACGCCGCTCTACGACACGATGCTCGCCAACAATGCGGTCATGGGCGACTCGTGGGGACTGGAAACCCCGCTCTGGTTCGCGCCAAAGGGCACCGAGCCAAAGGACATCGTCTCCTTCCACCGCTCCAACGATTTCGGCCCGATCGGCGAGGAAGTTCGCGCGACGCGCGAACGGGTCGGCGTCACCGAGATCGCCAACTTTGCCAAGTACGAAGTTTCCGGGCCGGGCGCCGAGGATTTCCTCAACCGGCTGATGACCAACCGGATGCCGAAGACCGGCCGCATTGTGCTCACCCCGATGGTCAACGAGTTCGGCAGGCTGATCGGCGACTTCACCATCGCCAAGACCGGTGAGGACCGTTTCATGATCTGGGGCTCTTCGGCCGCGCAGAAATACCATATGCGCTGGTTCGAGAAGCACCTGCCCAAGGATGGTTCTGTGCGCATCCACCGCTTCGACCAGACGCTGGTCGGCCTGTCCATCGCCGGACCGAGCTCGCGGGATTTGCTGCAGAAACTCGTGGACGTCGACGTCTCGACCAAGGCCTTCCGCTTCATGGACTTCCGCGAGATGGCGGTCGGCGGCGCGCCCTGCATGGTCAACCGCATCACCTATACCGGCGACCTCGGCTACGAGATCTGGATGGCCCCCGCCTATCAGCGCCTCGTCTACAAGGCGATCAAGGAAGCAGGCGAGGAATTCGGCCTCGTCGATTTCGGCATGCGCGCGCTGCTGTCGATGCGTCTCGAAAAGAACTTCCCAACCTGGTTCCGCGAGTTGCGTCCGATCTACGGGCCGTTCGAAGGCTCGATGGACCGCTTCATCAAGCTGGAGAAGAACGACTTCATTGGCCGCGAGGCGGCTGCCAGGGAGCAGGCGCAAGGGCCGAAGCTGCGCCGCGTCTCCTTCATCGTCGATGCTGCGGACGCCGACGTGATGGGCGACGAGCCGATCTGGGCCAAGGTCAGCAAGGATTATGGCACGGTGGAGAAACCGCATGGCTACGGCGCGCCGCGCTTCGACGAGACGGGCAAGGAAGTGCGCGGCTCCGAAGCCGCCGAAGGCGCTTCGGCCGTGCGCGGCATCGTCGATGGCGAGTGGCGCGTTGTCGGCTGGGTGACCTCGGGCGGCTATGCGCACTACGTGCAAAAGTCGATGGCGCAGGGCTATGTGCCGGCGGCCCTTGCCGAGGACGAGAGCGCCGGCCTGTTCGAGATCGAGATCCTCGGCCACCGCCGCCCGGCCCGCATCAACGTCGAACCGCCCTTCGACCCGAGCGGCGAGAAGATGCGCACCTGATTCCAGGAAGCCGCAATGTACCGCTTTCGGATCGTGTTGGTGGCCGGCTATATAGCAACCGGCCACCAACGCATCAGATGAGAAGACGACCCTTGCGGCAGCTGGAGAAATGGACCGACTGGCTCTGCGATGAACGGGTCGGCCCTTTCAGTGCCGCAATCGCGTTTGCACTTGCCTATTGCCTGGTCCAGATCGTGGTTATGCCGCTCTCGTCCCATTTCGTGGGCACCGGCGTCGGCGTCGACGACGCCGAACAGTTGATGGCGATGCGCTTCCTCGCGGCCGGCTATGGCGGCTCGCAGCCGCCTTTATACACCTGGTTCGGCATCCTCACGGCCTCGCTGGTTGGAACCAGCATTCTCGCGCTCAAGATCGTCAAATACACGCTGCTGGCCGGTGGATTGGTCGCGTCCTTCGCCACAGTGCGCCGCCTGGGCTACTCAGCCCGCGCGGCGACCGCCGCCATGTTCGGCCTGCTGCTGTTTCCACAGATCGTATGGGAGATGCAGCATGCCCTCACCCACTCGGTCGCGGTTTTTTGCTTTTCATCGCTGCTGCTGCTGGTGATCGCCGAGTTGCAGAAACGGCGCTCGACTACCGCCTATGTGCTGCTTGGCTTGGCGACGGCTACCGCAATGCTGTCGAAATACAATGAGGTGATCTTTCTCGCTGCGCTGTTCCTCGCGGCGCTGTCCGTCCGCGAAACACGTGAGGCGATCTTCGATCGCCGTTTCCTGATCAGTGTGGTTGTGGCGATCCTCGCCTGCCTGCCCACATTCTACTGGAGCCTCACGCATCTGGGAGACCTGCTGGCGCACAGCGGTGGCCTGGGCGTCGCCGAGGGGGGCAGCGCGGCAAAGACCCTGTCTCGCGGCATCCGCGGCTTGGGCAATGCGATACTCAATTTCGCCGGGCTGCCGGCCACGATCTTTGCCGTCGCGTTTTTCCTGGCGCGCAAGCAATCCGCACCACCGCCCGAGGCCGCACCGTGGCCAGAGACGCTGGTCTGGCGAGCGATAGGCTTCGCCTTGCTGATCACGCTCGTGGTGGTGCTGGCGGGAGGCATCACACAGTTTCGCGATCGTTGGATGCTGCCCGTATTCGTGCTGTTGCCGGTCGCCATTGCCATGCGGCTGGACGCGATGGGGGAAAGGGGCAGGAAGACGCAGGCTACAATCGTCTTCGTCGGCGCCGTGATGGCCATCCTGGTGCTTCCGGTAAGCTGGTACATGCAGGTCCACGGCGGCGACAACCGCGGCAGCATCGTGCGCATGGACTACGCTTCGCTCCATCGTCAGCTGACAGTCGACGGACCGGTCGGCACTGTGGTCTCGAGTTGGTTCTGGATCGGCAATCTCCGCCTCGTCGATCCCGATCTCATCGTGCTCGACGACGAGATACCCGATTTCGCCAAATCGATCCGCGAGCCCGCGGTGCTTGTGCTCGCGGATGACGAGGAACCGGCTTCCGTCATCTTCAAGAGGATCACCGAGGCCGGCTATGTGATGGACACCGTCCATCGGCGCATCGCGGTGCCGCAGTTGGGGAACGCACCGCGCCAGGTCACGATCACCAGGCTGCACAAGATGACGCCGCAATAGACAGCCAGGGGACCGCATGGACACACAACGTTTCGGCCGCCACCGCAAGATCATGCCGTTCGAACCCGGCTCCGTCGAGGCGCTGCGCGCCGCCTCCCGCGAGAAGGCTGCCGCGCTCAACCAGCACGCTCTGGGCTATGGCGCGGTAGCCGAAGCCGAATGGGCGGCGGCAGGCATCGCCTCTCCAGACCTGCCTGCCATGCGAAGCTATCGGCTCGAGCGCATCCGCGCTGAGCTCAGGCGCCGCGACTATGCGGGCGCCCTGCTCTACGACCCGGTCAACATCCGCTACGCGACGGATTCGACCAACATGCAGCTCTGGGTCGCGCACAATCCGACCCGCCACTGTTTCGTCGCCACAGAAGGTCCTGTGGTGCTGTTCGACTATTTCTCCTGCGAGCATTTGTCGGATCACGCCGGCGTCGTCGACGAGGTGCGGCCGGCGGTGTCGTGGATGTATCTTTATAGCGGCGAGCTGACCGACAAGAAGGTCCGTCGCTGGGCAGCCGGCATCGCCGAGCTCCTTGCCGAGCAGGGCGGCGGCAATCGGCGGATCGCCGTCGACCACGTCAACCCGGAAGGCGTCGAAGAGCTTGCCCGCCACGGCATCACGGTCGGCAATGGCGAGGCGGTGATGGAGAATGCGCGCCTCATAAAGTCGCCCGACGAGATCCTCGCCATGCGCCGCGCCATTGTCGCCTGCGAGGCGGCGATGGGCGAGATGGAAGCGGCGCTGAAGGCGGGCATTTCCGAGAACGAACTCTGGGCGGAACTGCATCGCGGCAACATCGCGCGCGGCGGCGAATGGATCGAGACCCGGCTTCTGTCGTCCGGGCCGCGCACCAACCCCTGGTTCCAGGAATGCTCGTCGCGCATCGTCGAGGACGGCGATCTCGTCGCCTTCGACACCGACCTCATCGGTCCCTATGGATTCTGCGCCGACCTCTCGCGCACCTGGCTCTGCGGCAATGGCCGGCCGTCCGACGAGCAGCGTGATCTGTTCCGCATCGCCGCCGACCAGATCGCCCACAACACAGTATTGATGCGGCCGGGCATTTCCTTTCGCGATCTCGTCGAACGCTCCGCCGTGCCGCCGGGAGACTGCTTCCCGGCGCGCTACGGCGTGCTCTACCACGGCGTCGGTCTGGCGGACGAATATCCGACCCTGCCGCATGCCAGCGACTGGACGGACGACACGCCGGATGGCGTCCTGGAACCCGGCATGGTGCTGTGCGTGGAAAGCTATATCGGCAGGCTCGGCGGCCGCGAGGGCGTCAAGATCGAGGAGCAGATCCTCATCACCGAGACCGGCAACGAAAAACTCTCAGCCTACCCGCTCGACGAAAAGCTGCTTGGCAACTGACCCGTCCAAGCCAAGCTCGGCGATGGCCTCGCGCATGGACGCAACGACGTCCGCCGATGTGGCCCTGGCCGAGATAAACGGCAATCCCTTCCGCCTGGTCGTCCAGCCGACCACTTTCACGCGCCGCGCCGCCGGCTCGAATCGCTGCGCCAATGCCCAGCTCTGGCAGTCGATGGCGGCGATATCGGCCCTGCCCTCGGCGATGGCGACGATCGACGACCGGTGGCCGCCGCTTTCGCCGCACGAGGCGAAGACGCCCAGACTTTCGCCGATCGCCTCCAGGTCGCGCGTCAGCCCGAGCAGCCCGGACATCGAATCCGGATTGTTGAAGATGAAGCGCTTGCCGCGGATGAGATCGAGCGGGATGACGGCCTTGCCATCCGCGGGCGAGCCAACCGACGGCCCGCCATCAGCCGGCATCACCAGCGCGCTGGAATAGAGCTCGCCCTGCCCGCCCTCGAAGGCGTCATAGCTTGGCTGAGCGACCACCTGCACATGCCTGGCCAGGCCGAGCTCCATCGGCCCCCAGCAGGTCTGTCCGAAAAGCAGCGCCGGGCTCAGCCAGAGCTGGTGAAAATCGAACTCGTCCGGGGGCAATGTCGCGGGGTCGGGCGCTATCAGCTTCCCGGCGCCGTCTTGGATGCCGCCGGACACCGGCGGCAGGTCGCGATTGCTGCGCGCCATTCTTTCCGGCGCGTCGATACCCCTCCGTCGAAAAGCGTCGCGGAGCTGCGCCCATTGCGCGTCGATCTCGCCGCGAACTTCCGGCCAGTCATACATCGGCAGAGCCGCAATCAACTTGCTCATGACGAACAGCTTTCAAAACAGGCGGTCATCGGCGCCTGAATTCCGCGGCGATAAAGCAGTCGCGAAAGTTCGAAATTACTCTTTCGGCGGCTCAGCCGGCACCGGAGCCGTGCCAAGTCCACTCACATTACGCGCTCTGATGCGCGGCTTGAAGGCACGGCCGGGTTCGGGCGCGCGGCGCAGCACCGGATGCACCACCGGCTCCTTGGCCTTGAAGGCAAATGATTTGATCAGCGCGAAATAATTCGGATAGACGTAGCCGTTGTTCATCCGCAGCCATTCTTCGCGGCGATCGCGAAACATCTTCGGCAGTCTGTACCAGGCGACGGTCGGGCTCTTGTGGTGCACGAAATGCAGGTTGTTGTTGAGGAACAGGAAGGAGAGCGGCGACCGCTCGACGATGATCGTGCGGCCCTCCGGGTGTTCCGACCACTGATGCTCGGCATAGGTGCGCACCGAAATCAGGGACTGGCCGAGCCACACCGGCCCCAGTATGTAGAGCCAGAGCGGGATGCCGAAGCCGAAGGTCACGATCGGCACGACCACTGCAAGTCCGACCGCATGCAGCAGCCAGGCTTTGCGGATCGCCTTGTCGCCGGCGGCCATCTGTCTGGCGTCGTCGAGGAAGAAGCCGATCGACGACAGCCAAGGTCCGAGAACGAAGCGGCCGACCATTGTGTTGTTGATCTTGAGCAGGACCTTCATCGCCGGCGGCATTTCCGCATGCATCCAGAGCGCCTGGTAATAGCTTTCCGGATCGTCGAGCGGGTCGGTCAGCCGCTCGTCGGCGTGGTGGCGAAGATGGATCGCCTTGAAACGGCGGAACGGCCAGACCAGCCCGATCGGCAGGATGACGAAGGCTTCGTTGATGCTGGCGTTGCGCGTCGGATGGCCATGCAGCACTTCGTGCATCAGCGAGGATTGCAGGGCCAGTATCAAGGCCAAGGCGACAAGGGCCAGCAGCGGATAGGAAGGCCAAAGCAGGAAGCCGGTGGCAAGCCAGGCGCCATAACAGAACAGGGTGAGGAATACTGTCGGCCATTCCACGGCCGGTGTGCTGCTGTGTCTCTTGCGTATGCCAGTCATGCTATCGACCACTGCCTTCCAGTCGCCGGAACCACTTTGATTCCTGACAGCATTGTGTCAGGAGCCTGTCGTTGTCGCAACGCGACAAAGTGAACAATCTGTTGCGAATGCGCATTTTTGGCTGCAGATATTATATATTGTAAACAGATTTGGGGATTCATTTGCGCCTGAGCACCTAACCAGCAGGCCTGGGCGCGAATTATCCTCCACTGGAAAGGAGCGGCGTGATGGACAAGCGTGATCTGTCGACGGTTTTCCGAGAGCGCCTAAAATTGCTCTTGACACGCTCGGACTTGAACCAGTCGGCCTTCGCGAGCGCCGTCGGCATCGATCGTTCGGCGCTGTCGCAACTCCTGTCGGGCGCCTCGACGCGCCTGCCCCGCGCCGAGACGCTTCTCAACATCGCCGCCGAGTTCAAGGTATCGCTCGATTGGCTGCTGGGCCTTAGCCAGGACGAAGGCGTCACCGGCGAGATTCGCGAAAGCCTCGAGATCGAGGAGGCGCCGGACGGCTTTGACCGCACGCTACTTGCCAAATGGCACGCCGAGGCGGTCGGCACCAAGATCCGCTACGTGCCGGCGGGCATTCCGGACCTCCTGCGCACCGAGGCCCTTGTCGAATACGAGGCCGGCATTACCAACAAGAGCCGCGAGGCGCAGGCCGGCGAAACGCAATACCGCATCGACTACAACAGGCGGCCCGAGACCGACATGGAGGTCTGCATGCCGCGCCATACGCTGGAGATTTTCGCACGCGGGCTCGGCGTCTGGGACCGGTTCCCGGAAGCCGAGCGCCGCCGGCAATTGCTGCACATGGCAACGCTCCTCGACGACCTTTACCCGACCTTCCGCCTGTTCCTCTATGACGGCCGCATGCGCTATTCGATCCCTTATACGATCTTCGGGCCGTACCGCGCCGCAATCTATGTCGGCGATATGTATCTGGTGTTGAACGCCACCCAGCCGGTCCGTACCCTGACCAGCCACTTCGACAATCTGATCCGAGCCGCCGATGTCAACGCGCATGAGGCTGCGAGCTTCACGCAGAAACTGGCCGGCATCTCCTTCACCTCAGGCTCTGTCTGAACGCGGCCGCTATCGCCATGCTGGCATGCGGCGACCAACCTGGCCGACCGTCGTTTTAGGAAACTCACGCAAGAGCGGGCCTCATATTCGTTGACTAGATATAAAGACTTCTTTATATCGTTATTTGAATTCAGGATACGAAAGCCAGAGCCATGACCGCCACCAATCCGATCGACGCATTGCTTGCCGAAAAAGGCGTGCTGCTGGCCGACGGCGCCACCGGCACCAATTTGTTCGCGATGGGACTTGAGGCCGGCGAAGCCCCCGAGCTGCTCAACGAGACGGCGCCCGACACCATCGCCGCGCTGCATCAGAATTTCGTCGATGCCGGCGCCGACATCATCCTGACCAATTCCTTCGGCGGCACCCGTCATCGGCTGAAGCTGCATCACGCTCAGGACCGCGTGCATGACTTGAACAAGCGCGCCGCCGAAATCGCCCGTTCGGTGTCCGACAAGGCAGGCCGCAAGGTGATCGTTGCCGGCTCCGTCGGCCCGACCGGCGAGCTTTTGGTGCCGCTCGGCGCTATGTCCTATGAGGAAGCGGTGGATGCCTTCGCCGAGCAGATCGAGGGCTTGAAGGCCGGCGGAGCCGAAGTCGCCTGGATCGAGACCATGTCGGCGCCGGATGAGATCCGCGCCGCGGCCGAAGCCGCGATCCGTGTCGGCCTGCCCTACACCTATACCGGTTCCTTCGATACGGCCGGCCGCACCATGATGGGGCTGTTGCCCAAGGATATCCACGGCGTTGCGGATGGACTGTCGCAGGCTCCGCTTGGGGTGGGCGCCAATTGCGGCGTCGGCGCAGCCGACATCCTGGCCTCGCTGCTCGACATGACCGACGCGAAGCCGGAAGCCACCGTGATCGTCAAGGGCAATTGCGGCATTCCGGAATTCCGCGGCAGCGAGATCCACTATTCCGGCACGCCCGAACTGATGGCCGACTATGTCCGGCTGGCAGTCGATGCGGGCGCCAAGATCGTCGGCGGCTGCTGCGGCACCTCGTTCGCTCACCTTGCCGCGATGCGCAAGGCGCTCGACGCGCACACCAAGTCGGCGCGTCCGACGGTCGAGTCCATCGTCGAGCGCATCGGGCCGATGCGCAACAAGATAGCGAGCGCTGCCGAGGCAGGCGAAGGCCGTCGCGAACGCCGGCGCAGTCGCGCCTGAAGTTGGCCTGCTCTATTCGCTGTTTTCAGCGTAGCGCGACAGCGCCGTACCGAGATCGGTGGCGGCGCTGTTCTTGCCGTCGCCGCCCATCGTCATCAACGCGCCGGACGCGCGCGGGTCGCTGATCTGCTCCAGCATCACGCGAAAGCGGTCGTTGTTGAGCGCAGAGAGCGCCGTGTCGCGGGCCGCATCGACATTATTCCTGATCCGCGCGGATTCCGCCGACGGAGCGGACGGTGCTCGCGTCTGAAGATTGCCCGCAGTCGGCGTCACGTTCCCGGTGATATGCAATTCCAGCCCCTCACTTCTATCAGCTTTGACTAACAGGAGGGCATTGCGATCAAGTTCCGGAAAAGCCGCGCAATTTAACGATCGGCAAAAGCCGGCAGGTCCTCCGCCGGCTTTTTGTTCCATGGACGGCACCCGCCCTATCTGTTGGTGCCCAGCGACGAGGCTAGCCGCACCAGCGACAGGAATTCCGCCCTGTAGCCGAACGGATCAGCGCCGCGCGCGGCGTTGGCGATCTCCAGGATCCGGTCGTAGCCGAAATTCGCCGTCTGATCCGCGTCGCGCAGCTTCTGCCCGAAAGCCGCGACCGCGACCGAAAAGCGCTGGTCGACGCCGGCTTCATCGAAGGACGGCACCTCGTTGGCCGCGGTCACCGGTGTCGTGATCAGTTTCGAGACATTCTCGTTCGGCAGCTTGTAGCGGATTTTTACGAAGGCATATTCGCCCGCATTGGCAACGCCGCCATTGTCGACCTTCGCCTCGCCATAGCGCAACGGATCGACCTGCTCGGCGCCGCTTCCCTTGGGCGTGACCTCGTAGATCGCCGTCACCGAATGGCCGGAACCGATATCGCCGGCGTCGACGCGGTCATTGTTGAAATCCTCGCGCTTGAGCGCCCGCGTCTCATAGCCGACCAGCCGGTATTCCGAGATCTTGGCCGGGTTGAACTCGACTTGGATTTTCACATCCTTGGCAATGGTGAACAGCGTCGAGGACGCGTCCTCGACCAGCACCTTCTCGGCCTCGGCAAGCGTGTCGATATAGGCGGCCGTGCCATTGCCGTTCTGGGCGATGGTCTGCATCATCTGGTCGTTGAGATTTCCGCGGCCGAAGCCGAACACCGAGAGAAACACGCCGGTCTTGCGCTCCTTCTCGATCAACCGTTTGAGGTCGTCGTCATCGGTCTGGCCGACGTTGAAATCGCCGTCGGTGGCAAGCATCACGCGGTTGATGCCGTCCTTGACGAAAGACTGCTGCGCAAGTTTGTAGGCTTCCTTGATGCCTGCCTCGCCGGCGGTCGAACCGCCTGGCTCCAGATTGTCTATCGCTGCAAGAATCTTCTGCCTTTCCGCGGCCTTTGTCGGCATCAGCACCGTGCCGGCATTGCCGGCATAGGTGACGATGGAGACGGTGTCGTCGGCCTTGAGCTTGCTGACCAGCAACCGGAACGCCGACTTCAAGAGCGGCAGCTTGTCCGGCTCGTCCATCGAACCCGAAACATCGATCAGGAACACCAGGTTTGCCTTCGGCGCCTCGACCGGCTTCACGTCAAAACCCTTGATCGCAACATGCATCAGCTTGGTGCGCTCGTTCCAGGGCGTCGGCATGACGGTGATAGTCGAATTGAACGGCGTCGCGGCCGAGTCTGGCCCCTTCCAGTCATAAGGGAAGTAGTTGATCATCTCTTCGACCCGGACCATGCCTGGGTCGGGCAGAATACCTTCCTTCAGCGAGCGGCGGACGAAGGAATAGGACGCCGTGTCGACATCGATCGAGAAGGTCGACACCGGATCCTGGGCAGCTTGGTGCACCGGATTGGTCTTGAAGGTCTCGATGCGGTCGCGGTTTTGCTCTTGCGGCTGCATTTGATCGGCCGGCATGGGCGCCGGCTGAACCATCGGCCCGAAACCAGCGACGGCGCCAGCCGGCATCTCTGCAGGCTGCATGGCGGTTGCCGGCGCCTGGGCATTCGCGCGTCCGCCGGCGGCCAGCTGGTCAACCTCCGCAGGTGCAGGCGGCGGCGCAGGCAGCGCCTGTGGTACTTGCTTGGCAAAGTCCTTCAACGCCCCGTATTCCTGCCTGGTCCGATCATCGGATCGGCTCAATTCAGTTTTCGGCGGCGATGCCGGTGCGACCTGCGCCTCGTCTTCGACACGCCTCTCGCTGTCGGCGCCGGTCTTCTTCTCCTTGGCAGGCGCGGCCGCCAGCGGCTCGCTGATCGCGGGCTGGTTCGGTATCGGCTTCTGCGCAACCGGCTTGTCGGCCACCGTTTCGGTGACCTTCCCGTTTGAAATAACGGGCGGCTGCTCCCTCAGCATCTCAAAAGCGGCATAGCCGGCGATAGGCAGCGCGACCAGCGCGGTCAGGGCCGGGGTGGCAATGAGTTTCCGTTGCATGATCTCTCTCCAGAGCCTTTGTGCTCGCTCCGTGAGACGAAGACCTGCCGGCGATCCTTGGGGGGCGGTCGAAATTTTTTCGTTCAAGTCGAAGGCGTGCATCGCGGCGGCCAACGCACGCGTTTGCGCTTCGCTGTCCGGCGCCGGAACTGCCAGATTGCGCAGCCTTTCGAGTTCGTTGTCGTCGACCATGGTCACACTTCCCCGGCTGAGCGCATGAGCAGCTTCAGCCGTTTCTTCGCTTCATGGATGTGCCAGGAAACCGTCGCCTCCGAGATCGCCATCACCTCGGCCGCAGCCGCGTGGCTCAACCCTTCGCCATAGACGAGCAGCACCGCGTCGCGCTGCTTGTCCGGCAGCATGCGCACCGCCGCCCACAGCGCCTCGGCCGGGTCCTGGGCTTCCGCCGAGCCCTCCCCCGCGATCAGCGCATACGTGCCGAAGGCCTCGGTCTTGGCGCTGTCGCGGGCGCGCTTGCGCATCATGTCGCGCGAAGCGTTCAGTGTCATGGCGTAGAGCCAGGTCGTGAACGCGCCATTGCCCTGATAGTCGCGGATTGCCCGGCCGAGCCGCACGCAGACATCCTGGGCGATGTCTTCGGCATCGGCCTTGCGGCCGCACCAGCGATAGGCGGCGCGATAGACGAAGCCATAGTGCCTTTCGAGCAGTTTGCCGAAAGCCCCCCTGTCTCCACCCCTCGCCCGCCCGATCAATTCGGCATCGGAGGCTTCGCTGTCGTCCAGCATCATCGCCGTCATTTGCCTGTTGGACGAAGGCTAATGGCGATTCCTTGGGACGATGGAAAGATTTTTTTGCGGCGGCCTCCGCACCCTACCCCAAGGTTTCGGCGAACAGCGTGATCAGCCGCTTCCAATGGCGCTCGGCGCCCGCTTCGTCATAGACGCTGTGGTCCTTGACGCACCAGCCATGACCGACGCCGACATAGTTCTCGATCGTGTGGTCGACTTCGGCGACCCTGAGCGCCTCTGCCAGCCGGGCTGATTGCTCCGGCGGAAAGCTACGGTCCACGCCGGCGACCCCGACGTAGATGCGTGCCTTGATCGACGCCGCCTTCCGGTGCGGGCTGTCGGGCGCGTCGCTTGCCAGATTGCCGCCGTGGAAGCTGGCGGCGGCAGCAATGCGGTCGGGATAGGCCGCGGCGGCATTGAGAGCCCGCGCGCCGCCCATGCAATAGCCGACGACGCCGACCGGCCCGTCCAGGCCTTCGGCAGTGAGCGCATCGAGGAAGGCCGCGCTGTCGCGGATGGTCATCTCTTGCGTGGTGCCACCGCTCAGCGCCGTCAGTTGAGCCCTGGTCCTATCCTCAGCAAACGCAGTCTTCGGGTCGAACGGTCCATAGGGCACGCTGCGATAGAACAGATCGGGCACCAACACGGCATAGCCATGCCCTGCGAGGCGTTCGGCCATCTGGTCGAGCGTCGGCCGCGGGCCAAAAATATCCATGTAGAGGATGACGCCGGCCCTGGCCGCCGCCGCCGGTCGGAACAGCCCGGCCTTGGCCTTCCCGTCCCGGGTTTCAATCTCGATCTCTTGCTTGGCCATGCTGCTCTCCGTCGTCTGTCCGCGCGATAGATATCCGGCTGGAGCGGCCCGGCAAGACAATCCCGGAGCCTGGCGTTCAAGATTTCGTGCGGTTGGCCTTCATCTTACAGCCGAACAAAGGCCGCCATATGAAAGGCCTGCACCTCTGGCGGATAGCGATAGTCCGCCCCGTAGGGACATGCATTTCGGTCGAGGCAGCCGCTCGTGCGGCACAGGCCGCCTCCGGGGCCGCGCACATGCCCAAGACAGGCTTCATGGGCAAAACCCTGTTCGGAATAGGCATCGATCGGGCAGGATTTCATGCAGGGTTTTTCGACGCATGTGTCGCAGAGATGAATCGGTTCTTGAGGTTCGGGGAGGAAAATCTCTTCCTCGAACAGCAGCGCGCCGCGATAGGCATGCCAGAGCCCATACTGCGGATGCATGAGGATGCCGAGCGGCGACGGCTTCAACCCTTCCGCCCGCATCGCCCATTGCTGGAACGGCAGATAGGGCCTGTCGGAGGGCGACACGGCGCGAGCGCCGAACGCTTGCGCCACCGCGCCGATCACCTCCCGCGACCAGGTGTCGAGCGGGTTGACGATCCCGCTGGCCCGCTGCCCAAGCCAGCGCTGGAAGTGCGGCCAGAGTGCGACGCCGGCCTGCCCGACCAGGAGGGCGGACTTGGCAGGCGCGCCTGAAAGCCCCGCAGGCGCCGTTTCATCACTGGCGAAGCGAAAGCCGCCCCGAAGGATCAGGCCGTGGGCGGCAAGCGCGGCCGCGGTCCCTTCGATCGTGCCGCGCGAAAAGATCATCCCTTCTTATCCGGGTCGGAGAACGCGCTCCGCCAGACTTCCTTATGGATGATGTTGGCGACTTTAGCCCGGCCTGACTCGGGCTCCTTTCAAGTGAAGGCGTCGGCCATCGAGGCCTTCTTCCTGTCGATGAAATCCTTCAGTGCCTCGTCGATCGCCGGATCGAGATGCGGTGCTTCGTAGCTTTCCAGCCAGCGGCGGGCGAGCTCGTTGGCGCGCTGCGGCGCTGTCTTTTCGCCTTCGGCCAGCCACTGCTCGTAGGAATTGTTGTCGGCGATGTTGGAGCGGTAGAAGGCGGTCTGGAAATTCGCCTGCGTGTGGTCGCAGCCGAGATAGTGGCTGCCCGGACCGACCTGGCGGATGGCGTCCATCGCCTGGCCGTTCTCCGACAGGTCGACGCCCTCGGCGAATTTCTGCGTCATGCCGAGCTGGTCGATGTCCATCATGAATTTCTCGTAGCAGGAGGCGAGACCGCCCTCGAGCCAGCCGGCCGAATGCAGCACGAAGTTGGTGCCGGCAAGGATGGTCGAGTTCAGCGTGTTGGCGCTCTCATAGGCCGCCTGCGCATCCGGGACCTTCGAGGCGCAGAGCGAGCCACCGGTGCGGAACGGTAGGCCTAGCCGGCGCGCGAGCTGCGCTGCGCCATAGGAAACCAGCGATGGTTCCGGCGTGCCGAAAGTCGGCGCGCCCGACTGCATCGAGATCGACGAGGCGAAAGTGCCGAACAGCACCGGCGCGCCGGGCCTGATCAGCTGCGTGAAAGAGGCGCCGGCAAGCACCTCGGCCAGGATCTGCGTCAGCGTTCCGGCAACCGTCACCGGGCTCATCGCGCCGGCCAGGATGAACGGCGTGACAATGCAGGCCTGGTTGTGGCGCGAATAGACTTTCAGCGCGCCGAGCATGGTCTCGTCGAACACCATCGGCGAGTTGGCGTTGATCAGGCTGGTCAGCACCGTGTTGTTCTCGACGAAATCCTCGCCGAACACGATCTTGGCCATCGCCACCGTATCCTCGGCCCGCTCCGGCGCCGTCACCGAGCCCATGAACGGTTTGTCCGAATAGCGGATATGCGAATAGACCATGTCCAGATGGCGCTTATTGACCGGCACGTCGACCGGCTCGCATACCGTGCCGCCCGAATGGTGGATCGACGGCGCCATATAGGCGAGCTTCACGAAATTCTGGAAATCCTCAAGCGTTGCGTAGCGGCGGTTGCCGTCGAGGTCGCGCACGAAGGGCGGGCCGTAGACCGGCGCGAACACCGTTCCCTTGCCCCCGATCTGCACCGAACGCTCCGGATTGCGCGCATGCTGGGTGTAGATCGAAGGCGCGGTCTTGAGCAGCGAGCGGCAAAGCCCCTTGGGAAAATGCACGCGCTCGCCTTTCACATCGGCGCCGGCCTCTTTCCAAAGCGCGAGCGCCTCGGCGTCGTCGCGGAAGATGATGCCGATCTCTTCCAGCACCGTGTCTGTGTTCTTCTCGATCAGCGCCAGGCCTTCCTCGTCGAGGACCTCGTAGACGTTGATCTTGCGCTTGATATAGGTGAGCTGGGTGCCCGGACCGCCGCCTGCGCGCGCCGCGCGCCTGGCCGCCGCGCCGCCGCTGGCGCCGCGTCCGCGTCGTCCGCCCGACGCTTCCTGCTCGACTGCCGCGTTATCGCTCATGATCGTTCTTCCTATAGATTTTAGATTTGGGCCTGAATTGGCTGGCGGCCGGTTCGCCGCCGCTTCTTTCCGGATCGTAGCCATGCACCCTATTGGAAACGGCCCGCCAGCGCCAACGCCTGTCGCAAAATCGACAAGAAACCGCCAACTTTTCAGTCGCTTTCCTTTTGCGGGAAGTCGCAAATCAGCTATGGCTACCTTGCCCTCGCGGGTTAGGTATTGGCGCATCGATTTTTGAGCTGCAGCAAGCATTCCGAGCAGCAAGGAGCCCGAGGAAAAAATGTCCGACGACGAGATCATCCTTTCCGAGCTTTCCGACGAGGAACTCGTGCAGCAGATGCATGACGACCTTTATGACGGGCTGAAGGAAGAGATCGAGGAAGGCACGCATATCCTTCTTGAGCGCGGCTGGCAGCCCTACACGGTGCTGACCGAGGCGCTGGTCGAAGGCATGCGCATCGTCGGCGAAGATTTCCGCGACGGCATCCTGTTCGTGCCGGAAGTGCTGCTCTCGGCCAATGCCATGAAGGCCGGCATGGCCATCCTGCGCCCGCTGCTTGCCGCCACCGGCGCGCCCAAGCAGGGCAAGATGGTGATCGGCACCGTCAAGGGCGACATCCACGACATCGGCAAGAACCTCGTCGGCATGATGATGGAAGGCGCCGGCTTCGATGTCATCGACCTCGGCATAAACAATGCGGTCGAGAAATATCTGGAAGCGATCGAGCAGCATCAGCCCGACATCATCGGCATGTCGGCGCTGCTCACCACGACCATGCCCTATATGAAGGTCGTCATCGACACGATGAAGGAAAAGGGCATTCGCGACGATTACGTCGTGCTGGTCGGCGGTGCGCCGCTCAACGAGGAATTCGGCAAGGCCGTCGGCGCCGACGCTTATTGCCGCGATGCCGCTGTGGCGGTCGAGACAGCCAAGGACTTCATGAAGCGCAAGCACAACGTTCGCGCTTCCGCCTGATCCCAGGGCATCAGGATGGATCGAAAAAAGCCGCGCCTTGCAGCGCGGCTTTTTTGTTCCCAGATGATGATGAGGCTGAACGATCAGTTGGCGACAGTGTCTTTGACCGCCCTCGCCGTCGATTTGACGTCCTTGCCGACGCCTCGAATGGTGTTGGCGCAGGCGGTGAGTGCAAGCGCGCAGGCAAGGATGGCAATCGGCGCGATGCGTAGCAGTTTCATGGGTGTCTCCCTCAACAGATAATTAGCCCCGCAGCGAAAACCGGCTCGACTGGTTCATGGTCAAAACGCAAAAAACGAAACCGAATCAAACAGACAGGCTGCTCGTCATCGCCTGCGGGATGATTGCGCGCGAAGTTTTGGCCGTCAAGCAACAGCTAAAGCTCGATCACCTTGAGTTGACCTGCCTGCCGGCCGAGTTCCACTTCTATCCGGACCGCATCGCGCCGGCCATGGACAAGGCCATCGAAAAGGCCAAAGCGGAAGGCTACAACCACATCTTCGTCGGCTATGCCGATTGCGGCACCGGCGGCATGCTCGACCACGTGATCGAGAAGCATGGCGTGGAGCGCATGGCCGGCCCGCATTGCTTCGCCTTCTACCAGGGCATGGACGCCTATGCGAAGGTCGCCGACGGCGACATGATGTCGTTCTACATGACCGACTTCCTCTGTCGCCAATTCGACGCCTTCTTCATCAAGCCGCTCGGGCTCGACAGGCATCCCGAGCTTATCAAGGACTATTTCGGCAATTACGAGAAGCTGATCTATCTCGCGCAAACCGACGATCCGGATCTCGACAAGGTTGCCGAGAAAGCCGCCGCCATGCTCGGCCTCGCCTACGAGCGTCGCTCGACCGGCTATGGCGATCTGACGAGCGAACTGGCGCGGGCGGCAGCCAACGCTTGAGGCTCTCGCAGGGCTGCTTCAACGGCGGCCAGCGGGTCGGACGATCGACTTGCAGACGAAGCCCCCTCGCCTCCGCTGGCAAGCCGGATGACAGCGGCCTGCGAACGGGTAAGTTGTGCCCCAAGCAGACCAAACAGCTATTCCAGCCACCGATTCGGGAAACGTCCATGATCCCTCGCCTGCTGCTTCCCGCCCTTTGCCTTATCGGCTTCGCCCTGCCCGCCTATGCCGATGGCGAGGTGCAGAAGCTGATCACCGCCGCCGACAAGGCGCGACTGGATAAATATGGCGAAACGCGCAAGGCGGCTCTCGAAGAGGCAAAGGCCGGCGATCCGGCTGAGGTCAAGCAACTCGATGCGCTGCTCGCCAAGCCGCTGGTCGCTTTCTCCGGCAAGGATCTGACCGGCAACTGGAAATGTCGCACCATCAAGGCCGGCGGCTTGAGCCCGCTAGTTATCTATGGCTGGTTCAAGTGTAAGGTCACCGGGGACGGCTCGGGTTGGCGGCTGCAGAAGATCAGCGGCTCGCAGCGCACCACTGGTCGCTTCTTCGACGACGGTGAGAAGCGCGCCATCTATCTCGGCTCGTTTTCGGTCAATGACGAAAAGGCCAAGCCCTATGGCAGCGGCGCCGAAAGCGACCAAGTGGGCTATGCCTTCCGCAACAGTGCCACCGAGTGGCGCATCGAATTCCCCGCGCCCTATTATGAATCGAAGCTCGACATCATGGAATTCAAGCGCTGACTGAGCCCGAAAAGTTGCAGAGTTTTCGGACCAGGATCATGCGCGACCATTGGCTCACTAAGGGTTAACCCGCTCTCCCTAGCATGCGCCCGACTTTGAGAGCGGGTGCTTGCCATGGCAACGTCGGAATCCGGTCCGCGGCGGACTGTTGTCGTCACCGAAGGCGGTCCGCATATCTGGGCAATCGTTAACGCCATCGCCGATCGCGTCGGCCCTGTGAGTGTCATCCTCGAAACCCCTGAATCAAAAAAGCGTTTGCTGCTCGGCCGCGCCCGCCGCCAGGGCTGGATCTCGGCCATCGGCCAGCTCGGCACGATGGTGCTGACCAGGCTTGGCAAGCGGTTCTTTGCCGGCCATGCTGCACGGCTGATTGCCGAGGAAAGGCTCGAGACAGAACCTCGCCCGACCCAGACGATCATCCATGTGCCTTCCGCCAACGGTCCGGAATGCCTTCAGGCGATTGAGAAGATCGGGCCGGGCGTCGTGCTCCTCGCCGGCTGCCGGCTGCTGTCGAGGAATATGCTCGCGAAGATGCCTTGCCCGGTGCTCAACTATCACGCCGGCATTGCCCCGAAATATCGTGGCATGAATGGCGGCTACTGGGCGCTGGCCTCCGGTGATCGAGGGAATTTCGGCACCACTGTGCATCTGGTCGATGCCGGCGTCGACACCGGCGGAGTGCTGAAGCAGGCGCGCGGCAAGTCG
This sequence comes from Mesorhizobium sp. M1A.F.Ca.IN.020.04.1.1, assembly GCF_003997315.1. Lineage (NCBI taxonomy): Bacteria > Pseudomonadati > Pseudomonadota > Alphaproteobacteria > Hyphomicrobiales > Phyllobacteriaceae > Mesorhizobium > Mesorhizobium sp. M1A.F.Ca.IN.020.04.1.1. The sequence goes on along the minus strand of NZ_RZSN01000064.1, from coordinate 5,756 downwards.
AAACGCGGCGACACCATCGCCAGCTACGCGCTGCGGCAGGCGGCATTTTCCCGCGACATCTGCGTCCAGGCAGTGGCCGAGGCGCTGGCGGGAAAACTTACGACGATCGATCCCGGCCTGCCCTCGAAACAGTGGTTTCACCCGACGATTTGGTCCTACCTCTGGACCGGCCTGACGAAGCGCGTCTGGTAATCTGCCGGCGTCGGAAATTCAGCACTCGCTTTGCGTCATCGCCAGCGTCGCTTTTGAAGGCGCGCGCGTCGTCCCATAACAAGCGGCACAAGGGCGCATGCGGCAATGCTCCCAACATCGAGGAGTTGAGAATTCATGGCCGATCTGATCGTCGTCTATTGGCGCGATATCCCTGCGCAGGTCATCGTCAAGAAAGGCCGGCAGAACGCCAAGCGCGAGCTGCCGCTGCGCTTCACCGAGGCGATCGACATGTGCGCCATGCGCACGGGCGCCGGCGGCACCGACGATTACCTCGCCGAATGGCGTAAGGCCGATCCGGTTCCGGTCGGCGACGACATCGAAGCCGAGGTCGAGAAGGCCTACCAGGAACTCGATACGAAATATGACCGCGAGCGGCTGGTCGCTCTGGTCAAGGCTGGCGGGAAAGAAAATGTCTGAGAAGCAGCCGGCGGTCACCCAGGCGACCCTGGTCAAGAAGGCGGCGCCGAAGTCCGACTACAAGCCTGCGGACGTGTCGCCGCAACGCCGCGTTCAGCGCACTTTTGCCGTGAGGTTGTGGTCCATCCGCCATTCGCGACTGCTCGAATGGTTTTATGGCAGGTTCGCCGATGTCTTCCTGCTCTTGCATCCTTTGTGGAAGGGCATCGGCTACGGCCGCGTCGAAGCGCCGGTGAAATTCGTCGAGAAACGCGTCAAGGGCTTCATGTTCGACTGCCGCATGTGCGGCCAGTGCGTGCTCTCCTCCACTGGCATGTCGTGCCCGATGAACTGCCCGAAGCAGCTGCGCAACGGCCCCTGCGGCGGCGTACGCGCCAACGGCAATTGCGAGGTCGAGCCGGACATGCCCTGCGTCTGGGTCAAGGCCTGGGAAGGCTCCCGCAACATGAAGCATGGCGACAAAATCCTCACCGTGCAGAAGCCGGTCGATCAGTCGCTGCGCGAAACCTCGGCCTGGCTCAGGGTGACCGCGCAGGCGGCCGCGGCGCGTGAAGCCGCCCAGAACCCGCAGAACCCCGGAGCTTCAGCATGAGCATCCGCCACCAGCGCGACGAGAACCCGGCCGGCGTTCACCTGCCGCTCGATCCCCTGCCCGGCCATTCGTCGCGCGGTCGGTTGGAGCGTGTGCTGCGCCGCGGCGAGTTCGCGGTGACGACCGAGCTCAACCCGCCCGACAGCGCCGACCCTGAAGACGTCTACAACCGAGCCAAGATCTTCGACGGTTGGGTCGACGCCATCAACGCGGTCGACGCCTCTGGCGCCAACTGCCACATGTCGTCGGTCGGCATCTGCGCGCTTTTGACCCGCATGGGCTACGCCCCGATCATGCAGATCGCGTGCCGCGACAAGAACCGCATCGCCATTCAGGGCGACGTGCTGGGCGGGGCGGCAATGGGCGTCGCCAACATGCTCTGCCTCACCGGCGACGGCGTGCAGGCCGGCGATCAGCCGGGCGCCAAGCCGGTCTTCGACCTCGATTCCATGTCGCTGCTCGAAACCATCCGCATCATGCGCGACAACGGCAAGTTCCTGTCCGGCCGCAAGCTGACGACGCCGCCGCAGGTCTTCCTCGGTGCTGCCGTAAACCCCTTCGCGCCGCCTTACGATTTCCGTCCCATCCATCTCGGCAAGAAGATCGCCGCCGGCGCGCAATTCGTGCAGACGCAATATTGCTTCGATGTGCCGATGTTCCGAACCTTCATGCAAAAGGCGCGCGACCTCGGCCACACCGAAAAAGTCTTCATCCTGTGCGGCGTCGGGCCGCTCGCCTCTGCCAAGACCGCCAAATGGATCCGCTCCAACGTGCCGGGCATCCATATCCCCGATGCGGTGATCAAGCGGCTCGAAGGCGCGCAGGACCAGAAGAAGGAAGGCAAGCAGCTCTGCATCGACATCATCAACGAGGTGAAGGAAATTGCGGGCGTCGCCGGCGTCCATGTGATGGCCTACCGCCAGGAAGAGTATGTCGCCGAGATCGTCGATGAATCCGGCGTGCTGAAAGGCCGCCAGCCCTGGAAACGGGAGATCCGTCGCGACGACCAGATCGTGGCCGAGCGGCTCGACCACATACTGCACGACGAGATTACCGAAACCCAGGTCGACATGGTGAAGACCGCGCATTGATGTATGTCGCCCAAAGTGGGAACCGGTTTGGGACAACGACATACACGAACTTAAAATCCAAGGCGCGGCCGGCACCCGTCCGCTTGAACAAGACCAGATAACGATATAAAGAACTCTTTATATCCCGACGGAGAGATTGCATGACCCGCACCATCGTCGCCTCGGCGACCCGAGAAATCGTCATCGGCTTCGATCAGCCCTTCTGCGTGATCGGCGAGCGCATCAACCCGACCGGCCGCAAGAAGCTGGCCGCCGAGATGGTGGCCGGCAACTTCGAGACCGTCATCAAGGATGCGCTGGAACAGGCCGCCTGCGGCGCCACCATGCTCGACGTCAATGCCGGCGTCACCGCCGTCGACCCCAATGCGACCGAGCCGGCGCTTTTGGTGCAGACGCTGGAGATCGTGCAGAACTTGGTCGATCTGCCGCTGTCGATCGACTCTTCGGTGACCGCCGCGATCGAGGCGGCGCTGAAGGTCGCCAAGGGGCGCCCGCTGGTCAACTCCGTCACCGGCGAGGAAGAGAAGCTTGAAGCCATCCTGCCGCTGGTCAAGAAATACAACGTTCCGGTCGTCGCCATCTCAAATGACGAGACCGGCATCTCGATGGATCCGGACGTCCGCTTCGCGGTCGCCAAGAAGATCGTCGAGCGCTGCGCCGATCACGGCATTCCCGCGCATGACGTCGTCGTCGATCCGCTGGTGATGCCGATCGGCGCGCTGGGCGATGCCGGCCGCCAGGTGTTCGCACTGCTGCGCCGTCTGCGCGAGGAACTCAAGGTCAACACCACTTGCGGCCTTTCCAACATCTCGTTCGGCCTGCCGCATCGCCACGGCATCAACGCCGCCTTCATCCCGATGGTGATCGGCGCCGGCATGACGAGCGCCATCATGAATCCGGTCCGCCCGCAGGAGATGGAGGCCGTGCGCGGCGCCAACGTGCTCAACGGCACCGACGAGAACTGCACCAACTGGATCCGCACCTACAAGGACTACAAGCCGGCCGAAGGCGGCCATGCGGTCGCGGCTCCGGTCGCGGTCACCGCCCCTGGCGATGGCGCCGCCGCTGCCGGCGGGCGTCGCCGCGGCGGTCGTGAAGCCCGCATGGCCAGGGGGTAAGCGCGCAATCGTGAGCCGCATTGCAAACAGCCCTGATCCGGTCGCATCGTCGATGCGGTCGGAGAAGTCTGCTTTGCGGTCAGGCGACGCCCAATATGGCGTCGAACAACGCCATTCCAGCCCAGGATCCGAAGATGCCTGTGCCGCCGCCGACGATGACATCATCGTCGTAGGCGGGCCAGAATGCGTGCAGCAGGAGCGCTCCGACGATCGCGCCGAGAATTCCGGAGGCCAGATATTGCGGATTGCGCAGCCATGGGCCTTTGAGCACGCGCACCATGGTGAAAGCGGTGAAGATGGCGGGCAGCAGAATATCCGACATGTTTGGCCCCTGGACCAACGTACACTCCACCCAACAGTAAAACGATCCGTTAAACGGTATCGGCAATTGCCATCGAGACGCGTGCCAGCATGAATCCCCCGCCCAACATCACCGATCCGCTTGTGCTGTTCATGCCGTCAGGCAAGCGCGGGCGGTTTCCCGTTGGCACGCCGGTGCTGGACGCCGCGCGCCAGCTCGGCGTCTATGTCGAGAGCGTGTGCGGCGGCCGCGCCACTTGCGGGCGCTGCCAGATCGAGGTGCAGGAAGGCAATTTCGCCAAGCACAAGATCGTCTCTGCCAACGACCACATCTCGCCCAAGGGCGCCAAGGAAGAGCGCTACGAGCGCGTGCGCGGCCTGCCCGAGCGCCGCCGCCTCTCCTGCTCAGCGCAGGTACTCGGCGACCTCGTCATTGACGTGCCGCAGGACACGGTCATCAACGCCCAGACCATCCGCAAGGCAGCCGACACTAGGGTTATCGCTCGCGATACGGCAATCCGCATGTGCTATGTCGAGATTGAAGAGCCCGACATGCACAAGCCGCTCGGCGACCTCGACCGACTCAAGATCGCCTTGATGAAGGACTGGGGTTTCAAGAACGTCGAGTTCGACTTCTATCTCATGCCGCAGGTGCAGGGCATTCTGCGCAAGGGCAATTGGACCGCCACCGCCGCCATCCACAAGGATGCGGACAGCGACATCGCGCGCGTCATCGCGCTGTGGCCGGGCCTGAAGAACGAGGCCTACGGGCTCGCCTGCGACATCGGCTCGACGACCATTGCCATGCATCTCGTGTCGCTGCTGTCGGGCCGCGTCGCCGCCTCTTCCGGCACCTCCAATCCGCAGATCCGCTTCGGCGAGGATCTGATGAGCCGCGTCTCCTACGTGATGATGAACCCGGACGGCCGCGAGGGCATGACGGTCGCCGTGCGCGAGGCCGTTTCCGGCCTGGTCGACAAGGTCTGTGCGGAAGGCAATGTCCAGCGCAACGACATCCTCGACGCGGTGTTCGTCGGCAATCCGATAATGCATCATCTGTTTCTCGGCATCGATCCGACCGAGCTCGGTGGCGCGCCGTTCGCGCTCGCCGTTTCCGGCGCCGTGCGCATCAAAGCCTCCGATCTCGGCTTGAAACTGAACCAGGGCGCGCGCCTTTATATGCTCCCTTGTATCGCCGGCCATGTCGGCGCCGACGCAGCCGCGGTCACGCTCTCCGAGGGTCCGCACCGCCAGGACGAGATGATGCTGATCGTCGACGTCGGCACCAATGCCGAGATCGTGCTCGGCAACAGCACGCGCGTCGTTGCGGCCTCCTCTCCCACCGGCCCGGCCTTCGAGGGCGCCGAGATTTCCGGCGGCCAGCGCGCGGCGCCCGGCGCCATCGAGCGCGTGCGCATCGATCCCGACACGCTTGAGCCGCGCTACCGCGTCATCGGTTCGGAACTCTGGTCGGATCAGCCGGGCTTTGCCGAAAGCGTGCAGGCGACCGGCGTCACTGGCATTTGCGGGTCCGGCATCATCGAAGTGGTGGCCGAGATGTATCTCGCCGGTATAATCTCCGAGGACGGCGTCGTCGACGGATCGCTTGGCGCGCGCTCGCCGCGCATCGTCGCCAACGGCCGCACCTTCTCCTATGTGCTGAAGGACGGCGAGCCGAAGATCACCATCACCCAGAACGACGTGCGCGCCATCCAGCTCGCCAAGGCGGCGCTCTACGCCGGCACCAAGCTATTGATGGAAAAGCAGCACACCGACCATGTCGACCGCATCCATTTCGCCGGTGCCTTCGGTTCTTTCATCGACCCGAAATACGCCATGGTGCTGGGGCTCATTCCCGATTGCGATCTCGACAAGGTCTCGGCCGTCGGCAACGCCGCCGGCGCCGGCGCGCGCATGGCGCTCCTCAATCGCGGCTACCGCCGTGAGATCGAGGAGACGGTGAGCAGGATCGAAAAGATCGAAACCGCGCTGGAGCCAAAATTCCAGGAGCACTTCGTCTACGCC
>NZ_RZSN01000063.1:0-29058 GCF_003997315.1 Mesorhizobium sp. M1A.F.Ca.IN.020.04.1.1 | reverse complement strand
GGTTACCGCCGTCGCCGACGCTTGCGGCGGCGACATACTGGCCTTCTCCATCATTCTCGACGCACATCTTGAACAGCAGCGTTCCGCCGACGGCCTCCAGCGCGCCGCCGACGACTTCGGCAAATTCATCGTCGGAAACGGTTTTGGAGTCCGGCGTCAGATCGTCCAGACTTTCGGCAAGCGTGCTTTCGAGGGCTTTTTCATCGAGCTGCACGTCCATGCGAATCTCTCCATTCGCCAATCTCACCCAGCCCATTAATGAATCTTAACGGCGACGATGGCCGGATTATGGCGGGTTTCACGGGTCATTCCGCCCATCCGACCGCCTTGGACTTATGGTGGCTGGACAATCCGCCGGATCATTCCACAATGCGTGAAACAATGACGCGAAAGCGCGAAAAAGGGGAGGAGCCGAGATGCTCGGACTGATGCAGGAATGGCCGCTGCTCTGCCATAAGCTGATCGATCACGCCGAACGCCAGCACGGCGGGCGCGAGGTCGTGTCGCGCTCGATCGAAGGCCCGATCGTGCGCACCACCTTTGCCGACATCCGTCATCGGGCGCTCAAAGTAGCGCAGCGGCTGGAGCGTGACAGCTTCGGGCTCGGCGACCGCATCGCAACGCTTGCCTGGAACACCGCCCGCCACATCGAGGCCTGGTACGGCATCATGGGGATCGGCGCGATCTACCACACGCTCAATCCGCGCCTGTTTCCCGAACAGATCGCCTGGATCATGAACGACGCCGAGGACAAGGCGATCTTCGTCGACCTGACCTTCGTGCCGCTGCTGGAAAAGATCGCCGGCCAGGTCAGGTCGCTCAGGCAGGTGATCGTGCTGACCGACCAGGCGCATATGCCGCAAACCTCGTTGCCGAACGCTGTCGCCTATGAGGAATGGCTTGCCGAGGCGGACGGCGCCTTCGCCTGGGAGACATTCGACGAGAACACGGCTGCCGGCATGTGCTACACGTCGGGCACGACCGGCGATCCGAAGGGCGTCGTCTACAGCCATCGCTCGAACGTGCTGCACGCCATGATGGCCGCCATGCCCGATGCCATGGGCGTTTCGACGCGCGACGTCGTCCTGCCCGTGGTGCCGATGTTCCATGCCAATGCCTGGGGACTCGGTCAGGCCGCGCCGATGATCGGGGCCAAGCTGGTGATGCCAGGTTGCAAGATGGATGGCGCCTCGATCTACGAATTGCTCGACACCGAAAAGGTAACTTTCAGCGCCGCTGTGCCGACGGTATGGATGATGCTGCTGCAATATCTCGAGGAGACCGGCAAAAAGCTGCCTTATCTCAACAAGGTCGTCATCGGCGGTTCCTCCTGCCCGCGCGCCATCACCGCCAAGTTCCAGGACAAATACGCGGTTGAGGTGGTGCATGCCTGGGGCATGACCGAAATGTCGCCACTCGGCACGTTGTGCACCATGAAGCCGGAATATGAAGGGCTGACCGGCGATGCCAGGCTCGATATCCAGGGCAAGCAGGGCCACCCGCCCTTCGGCGTTGAAATGAAGGTGACAGACGACGAGAACAACGCGCTGCCCTGGGACGGCAAGACCTTCGGGCGACTGAAAGTTCGCGGCCCGGCGGTCGCGCGCGCCTATTACGGCGGCGTCGGCGCCGAGCAGTTCGACGCCGACGGCTGGTTCGACACCGGCGACGTCGCCCATATCGACGCCAGCGGCTATATGCAGATCACCGACCGCGCCAAGGATGTCATCAAATCGGGCGGCGAGTGGATCTCCACCATTGATCTGGAGAACCTGGCCGTCGGGCATTCCGATGTGGCGGAGGCGGCGGCCATCGGCGTGCCGCACTCCAAATGGGGCGAGCGCCCTCTGCTGGTGGTCGTGTGCAAGCCGGGCAAGGAGCCGAGCAAGAGCGATATCCTGACCTTCATGAGCGGCAAGGTGGCCAAGTGGTGGATGCCCGACGACGTCGCCTTCGTCGGTGAGATTCCCCACACGGCGACGGGCAAGATCCAGAAGACCACCTTGCGCCAGCAATTCAAGGAGTATCGGCTGCCGACGGATTGAGGATTGTTAAATCTTTCGGCTTCAAGGCTGGCGCAAAAAGCTCTAAGTCTCGATGCGGACTGGGGTAATGCGGCAGACGATGGCTACAATTCCTGAACGGCAGACGTCGAGGGCGGCCGGCTGGTCGCGGCGGATCGGGGCATTCTCGCTCGTCCTTTTGCTGACCGTCGTTGCCGGCTACCGCCTCGACCTTGTCGACACCCCGCCTTTCCTGTGGGTGCTGGCGCTCGTTGCGCTGCTTGCGGCGCTCGCGCTGCTGCTCGCCGGGCTTGCACTGTCGAGGCTGTGGAATTTCGGCGACCGCGGCGGCCGCGATCTCAGCGTCGGCGCCCTGCTGGCAGTGCTGGTGCTTGCGCCTTTCGGTGTCGCCGCCTACTGGGCGACCATCTATCCGCCGCTGCGCGACATTTCGACCGACGTCGACGACCCGCCGGCGCTCGACACCAGCGACCGGACAAGCGACATGAACGCGCTGTCACCGCCGACGCCCGGCGAGCAGAGCCTGCAGGCGGAAGCATATCCGCTGGTTAGCGGGCGGAGCTACAACCTGCCCTTCGAAACCGTGGTCGATGCTGTCGAGACCGTGCTCGACCGGCGGGACTGGCAGCTGACCGCGCCCTATCCCGACATCAACGGCCAGAGCGAGGCGACGATCACCGCGGTCGCCAGGGGCTTGGTGCTCGGCCTGCCGGCAGATGTGGCCATCCGCGTCGCCGACGACGGCGATTCGGTCGTCGTCGACATGCGTTCGGCCTCGCGCTACGGGCGTCATGACTTGGGCGACAATGCCGACCGTATCACCGATTTCCTCGCCGAGCTCGATCAGGAGGTCGCCGGCCAGGTCGGCGCGGCGCCGGCCGAGTGAGTCAACCGGCAGGCCTGAAAATCCCGTCGATCGCCGGGTCGCCTTCGCTGGCGACGAGACCGCGGGCCACCAGGTCCTCGAGATGCGCGAGAACCGAAAGGCCGGCTGCTCCGTGCAGCCGCGGGTCGGTGTCGCGATAGATCGCCGCGACCATCTCCTTGATGGTTCGGTCGCCGCTCAGGATGCGTTCCAGGATCGCCTGCTCGCGTATCTTGCGATGAGTCTTCAGCCCGCGCATGAAGCTGCGCGGCGCGGTCACCGGTCCGCCATGGCCGGGCAACAGCAGGCGGTCGTCGCGCTCGATCAGCCGGTCGAGCGATTTCATATAGTCGGCCATCGCCCCGTCGGGCGGCGCCACGATGGATGTGGCCCAGGCCATGACATGGTCGGCCGAAAACAGGATGCCTGTCCCCTCCAGCGCAAAGGCCGCGTGGTTGGCGGTATGCCCTGGCGTCAGCACGGTGCGGATCGCCCAGCCGTCGCCATGGGTAAGGCTGCCGTCCGCCAGCGCAATGTCGGGCACGAAGCCCAAATCGGCACTGGCATCCAGCGGATTGATCTCGCCGATGCGCAGCCGCCGCGCCGGCCGATGCGGGCCCTCGGCGAGCACGGGAGCGCCCGTGCGTTCTTTCAGCCGCGCCGCGAGCCGCGAATGATCGCGGTGGGTATGGCTGACGAAGATATGGCTGACCGGCCTGCCGCCTATTGCCGTGAGCAGCGTTCCGAGATGCTCATCGTCGTCCGGACCTGGATCGATCACTGCCAGCGTGTCGCGGCCGACGAGGTAGCTGTTGGTGCCGTGGAAGGTGAACGGGCTCGGGTTCCTGGCCGTGACGCGCTGGACGTCCGGAGCGACCGTGACCGCCTGACCATAGGCAGGATCGAAGCGTGCGTCGAATTCAAGTGTCATGCCGGGTCCTGCTGCTCGCGGCAAAATGATTGCCGCATCCTGCCGAAGCCAATATAGGAAAATCAATGCATGTCGCCCAAAACTGCGCAGCAGTCTTGGGAGAACGACACGCATCAGGACGAAATCTTGAAGCGCGCCGCCTGAACTCGTTTCTCCGCGACGCGCCTCAAACACAGCAAATCAGCCACGATGGGGAAGACCATGGCAACTGCAACCACGATGCGCCCGCTCGTTTCTCTCGCTCTGCCCGACCAGGGCGCGGCCCGGCTTGCCAGCCAGCTCTTTCTGGCGCTTGCAGGAACCCTTCTGCTCACCCTGTCGGCGAAGACGAAAGTGGTGTTGGGTCCGGTCGACATCTCGCTGCAGACGCTTGCGGTGCTGCTGATCGCCTCGGCCTTCGGCATGCGTCTTGCCGTCGCGACGCTCCTTCTCTACCTCGCCGAGGGCGCTTTTGGTTTGCCGGTGTTCCAGGGCACGCCGGAAAAGGGCCTCGGCATCGCTTATATGCTGGGCTCCACCGGCGGCTACCTTGCCGGCTTCGTGGTGATGGCGGCGATCGCCGGCTGGGCCGCCGACCGCGGCTGGGACCGCCACCCCTTCAAGCTGTTCGGCGCCATGCTTGCCGCCGAGATCGTCATGATGGCGATGGGCTTTGCCTGGCTGGCGGCGCTCATCGGACCGGAAAAGTCCTGGCAGTTCGGCGTCGCGCCGTTTATCGCCGGCGACCTGATCAAGGTGGCGCTGGCCGCGAGCCTCGTGCCGGCGGTCTGGGCGCTGCTGCCGAAGCAGTCCTGAAAATTCCGTTCCAACAGATCAACCATAAGCCGGCGCTCACGCGCCGGCTTTTTATTTCGACGGTGTTGAGGCTTCGCTCTCTGGCATCTGGTGTAAATGGCGAAGCCCGCTGTGTGTAGGTTCAGCCAGAGATTGACAAGCCACTTCGCGAAACATAAGCACGAGCAGCTTGCGGGGCCGGGGGGCTCGGCAATTCAAGGAGACCTTCTTGAAAGGCGCTATCCTTGCAGAAGGCAGAAGAGCGTTCCTCTGTCCAATAATGTTAGAAGTATCTAATATTAAATGGAAATATACGGCAGGCCGCTCAGGTGACCTGATCTGTAGAGATGCGTTATCTGATGCTCCGCATCTGCCGTAATGCTCGGCCGGCCCGCGCGAAAACGATGTCAGTTTGCCTAACTTGCACCAAGCCAAATTTCTTCGGAAAGGGTCGCAAAGGGTGACTGTGAAGTTTGGTACCAGTGGACTGCGCGGCCTAGTCAGCGAGCTTCGAGGTACGCCGGCATTTAGCTACACCGTCGCTTTCCTGCGCATGCTCCAGAATCGGAACTTGTTGAACGAAGGCTCGGAGGTTTTTGTCGGACGTGACCTCCGCGCCTCCAGTCCCCAGATCGCGCAACTTGTTCATTCAGCGATCGCCGCGTCCGGACTTGTGCCGGTCGATTGTGGAGCATTACCCACGCCCGCGCTTGCGCTTTACGCTACCGGCGAGAACGCTCCAGCAATAATGGTCACTGGCAGTCACATTCCCGACGACAGAAATGGGCTCAAATTTTACCGGGCGGACGGGGAGATCGATAAGCGCGATGAACGCGACATCGTCGAAATCCACGCAGCCATCGGGGATCCCGTTCCGCTCCTGTCGCGAGTTGATCCTGTGCGGGTGGGCGCCGAGCCGTTCCAGGGCTACATGGACCGCTTCCTGGATTTCTTTGAACAAGGCAGCCTTTCTGGCCTGCGCGTCGGCGTCTACCAGCACTCGTCCGTGGCAAGAGACGTCGTCGTCGATATTCTTCGCGGACTGGGGGCTGAAACGGTACCTCTGGGTAGGGCCGAACATTTCATTCCGGTCGATACAGAGGCGCTCAGGCAGGAAGATGTGGCGCTTCTCAAGGATTGGGCGGCAGCGGAACCGTTCGACGCGATCGTGTCTACCGATGGCGATGGCGATAGGCCGCTCGTTGCGGACGCCAGCGGTACTTTCGTGCGCGGCGATCTGGTAGGTGCAATCACGGCAAATGTCCTGGGTGCCGACTGTGTTGTCACACCGGTCAGTTCCAATTCCGGTCTGGAGCGCTGCGGTCATTTCGCAAGGGTGGTCCGCACACGCGTGGGCTCGCCCTATGTCATCGAAGGTATCGGCACTGCTCTCGCCCAAGGCGCAAGATGTGTCGTAGGCTTCGAGGCGAATGGCGGGGTTCTCCTGGGTTCGTCCGTCGAGCGAGGTGGGCGCATCCTCCCGGCTTTGCAGACGCGGGATTCGGTATTGCCAATTGTCTGCACGCTTGCAGTGATCGCAAAGAATGGTCGCCCACTCGCCGAGATAGCGGCCGACTTTCGCTTTCTTGCCGCCGCAAGCGGTCGGCTCGAGGGGGTGCCGAGCGAGAATAGCGCCTCCTTTCTTGGCAAGTTGGCGGCTGACGCAGCCTATGCCGACAACATCTTCGCGGATCTCGGGGGCATCGGGAATATTGACAACCATGACGGCGTGCGTATCACCGTCCCTAACGGAGAAGTTGTGCACTTCCGTGCGTCAGGTAACGCGCCCGAATTGCGCTGCTACGTCGAGGCAAAAGCGGAATCCCGCGCAGACGAATTGCTCGGTTGGAGTCTCGCTCTGGCCGGGGCTCAGATCTTAGAGAGTTGAAGTTGACCAATATCGTCCCTGTCATCATAAGCGGCGGCGTCGGTTCTCGGCTCTGGCCGATTTCCCGCGCATTGCATCCGAAGCCCTTCATCCCGCTGCCGGAGGGCGGGACGTTGATTCGAAAGACCTACGCGCGCGCCGTGGAGCTCGAAGGCATCGATCATGTCGTGACGGTCACCAACCGCGACCTGCTGTTTCTTACCGCCGATGAATATGCGGAGGTGGCGGCTCCAGGCGTGAAGAACACATTCCTGCTGGAGCCGTTCGGCCGCGACACGGCGGCCGCAGTTGCGCTCGCGGCAGTGCACGTCGCGCATGAGAACCCGGACGCCGTCCTAGTCGTGCTCCCTGCTGATCATCTGATACTGGATCAGGCCGGCTTCCGCGCGAGTGTCGCGAGAGCGGCGGCGCTTGCGGCCTCAGGTCAGATTGTCACATTCGGCGTGAAGCCCGACCGCCCCGAAACGGGCTTTGGCTACGTCGAGGCCGAGGGGGATAGAGTTCTTCGGTTCGTGGAAAAACCGAATGCGGCCACCGCGGCCCAATTTATCGCTACCGGCCGTTTCTTCTGGAACTCAGGGATGTTCTGTTTCACGGCCCGCTCGATGCTGGAAGCCATGCGGGACCTGTGCCCGGACATCTTGGCCAGTGCGCGCACAGCCCTCGAGAAAGGCAGGACAGCGGATGGCACGGACCGGCTCACCGTCGAGGTGGATAGGGACAGCTTCGCGGCTGTTCCCGCTGTTTCTATCGACTACGCCGTGATGGAGAAGGCAAGGAACGTGGGTTTCGTGCCCTGCGGTTTCGATTGGTCGGACATCGGCTCATGGTCCGTGCTGTCGGAACTTGTTTCGGCCGACGACAAGGGCAACCGCGCCACCGGCGAAACAATTCTGCACGACGCGGCGAACTGCTACGTGCATAGCGAAGATCGGCTGGTAGGTCTTGTCGGCGTTTCGGATCTCTTGATCGTGGACACGCCGGACGCGCTTCTGGTCGCGCGCAAGGACAAAGCACAGGAAGTGAAGGACCTCTATAACCGCCTCAAGGCGGAGGGGCACGAGACGGCAACACTGCACCGCACGGTGCATCGCCCGTGGGGCACCTATACCGTGCTGGAGGAAGGGCACCGCTTCAAGATCAAGCGCATTGTAGTGAAGCCAGGCGCCCGCCTGAGCCTCCAGGCGCACCACCATCGCTCCGAGCACTGGGTGGTGGTGAGCGGAACTGCCAGGGTCGTTAATGGCGAGAGCGAAATCCTGCTCACGATCAACCAGTCCACCTATATTCCCTGCGGCCACAAGCATCGTCTGGAAAATCCGGGCGTCCTTCCGCTTGTGATGATCGAAGTGCAAAGCGGGGAGTATCTTGGTGAAGACGATATCGTGCGGTTCGACGACGTTTATGGTCGGGCCTGAGGGTTCATCGGCTGGCAGTGCGGATCATTAGATAATATCGAGAGCATTGATGACAAAGACAGCCTTGTTAACCGGCATCACCGGGCAAGACGGTGCCTATCTGGCGGAACTCTTGCTTGCGAAGGGTTACGAAGTTCATGGACTTGCCCGGCGCTCAAGCACAGCCGACGTTAATACTACGCGCCTGAAATGGCTTGGCATCGAGAAAGACATTCGGATCGTGGACGGAAATCTGACGGATCTGTCCGGTCTGGCCCGGACGATGCGCGAAATCAGACCGGACGAAGTCTACAATCTTGCAGCGCAATCCTTCGTCAAATCATCTTGGCAGCAGCCGATTCTGACGGGCAACGTTACGGGCATGGGTGTTACCAATGTGCTCGAGGCGCTCCGCCTTGAAATCCCCGAGGCACGCTTCTACCAGGCCTCGTCATCGGAAATGTACGGCCTCATTCAGGAGCCGATGCAGTCGGAAACTACGCCTTTCTACCCCCGCTCTCCCTATGCGGTCGCGAAGCTGTACGGGCACTGGATCACCGTCAACTATCGTGAAAGCTTTGGCATCCACGCCTCCAGCGGCATCCTCTTCAATCACGAATCGCCGCTTCGCGGCATTGAATTCGTGACCCGCAAAGTTACGGACGCGGTGGCGCGGATCAAGAAAGGCATGGCCAACGAATTGCGGCTCGGCAACATCGACGCCAAGCGCGACTGGGGCCATTCGAAGGACTATGTCCGCGCCATGTGGCTGATGCTGCAACAGGATCAGCCGGACGACTATGTGGTGGCCACGGGCAGGACGACGACCGTCCGTGACATGTGCCGCATCGCCTTTGAGCATGTTGGGCTGAAGATGGACGACCACCTTGTGATCGATCCGGATCTGTTCAGGCCGGCGGAAGTCGAGATCCTGCTCGGCAACCCGGCAAAGGCTAAGCAGAAGCTGGGGTGGGAAGCTACGATCTCGCTGGAAGAGATGATCTGCGAGATGGTGGATGCGGATCTGGAACGTCATTCCAACCCGCCGAGGCGCTGAGTGATCGCAAAGACTTTTTCGCGAGAGTGGTCGGTACGTTGACGCATCGCATCCTTGTAACCGGAGCCAGCGGGTTTGTCGGCACGGCACTGTTGCAGTTGCTGGAGCGGGAGCACGCCGGCTGCAAGGTGTTCGCGTTCGGTCATGGCGAAGGGCAGCGAAACCCGATCGACCTGCGAGACCGGGATGCCGTCGACGGCGCCGTCCGCGAAATCCAGCCCACCGCGCTGGTCCATTTGGCGGCGGTGGCCGCGCCCTCGGATGCACGCAACGCTCCACGACATGCCTGGGATGTCAACGTGACGGGAACGATGAACTTGGCGGAATCCGTGATGCGCCATGCTCCGGAGGCCAGGATCGTGTACGTTGGTAGCTCGGAAGCCTACGGAGCCTCTTTCCAGAACCCGGCTGGTCCCCTAACGGAAAACGCACCGCTCCGGCCGGTTAACATCTATGGTTCCACCAAGGCAGCTGCCGACATTATGATAGGCCAGTTGTCCTATGAGGGTCTGCGCGCCATTCGCTTCCGCCCGTTCAATCACACCGGCCCTGGCCAGTCCGACACCTATGTGGTCTCCGATTTCGCACGCCAAGTCGCCGAAATCCTGTCGGGCAAACGCGAGCCGGTCATTCATGTCGGAAATCTCGAAGCCGAGCGCGATTTCCTCGACGTTCGCGATGTCGTGCGCGCCTACGCGGCCGCCGCGATCCGGGTCTCCGAGACCGGGCCTGACTGCGTCTACAACATCGCGTCGGGACGACCCCGCAGAATTCGGGATATCCTAGACGCGCTTATTGTACAGTCGGGCATCGACATCGAAGTGCGCGAAGACCCGGCAAAGCTTCGACCGAACGAAATCCCTATCGCTTATGGTGATGCATCAAAAGCACGCGCAGAGCTGAACTGGACGCCTCTGGTGCCGTTTGAGCAAACATTGGCCGACGTTTTGGGGTATTGGCGTCGGGCATGTAGCCCCCGCTGACGACCGCGCGCAAAGGTCAAACCTATGTTCCGAAGCCTTTGGCAATATCGCCATTTCATCATTTCCTCGATCAAAGGCGACCTGAGGGGACGCTTCGTGCGGTCGCGTCTGGGCGGCCTTTGGTTCATCCTTCACCCCCTCGCGCAGGCGGTGATCTTCTCGATCGTGCTTTCAGAACTTCTTAAGGCGCGGCTTCCGGATACGGAAAGCCCGGCAGCTTATCCGATCTATCTTCTATCCGGCCTGGCCGCTTGGACGTTATTCAGCGACATTCTGACACGCAGCATGACTGTCTTCATCGAACAGGCGCCAGTAATGAAGAAGATAGCCTTTCCGCGTCTATGCCTGCCGCTCATCGTCGGCGGCACGGCGCTGATCAATCACCTGTTGCTGCTGCTAGCACTTTTCATCATCTTTATCTTCCTCGGGCATCTGCCAGGCCGCGCATTGATCCTATTGCCGGTCGGGATCGTGCTGATTGCGGCTATCGGTTTTGGGCTTGGCGTCATCCTCGGGGTGATGAACGTATTCATCCGCGATGTTGCCCAGGTAACGACGATAGTGCTGAATCTTTGGTACTGGCTGACACCGGTTGTTTATCCGGCCAACGTCTTGCCGGAGAAATACGGTGCCGTGTTCAATCTCAACCCGCTCGCGCCATTGGTAGCGCTGTATCAGGATGCACTTCTGTTCGACCGCTGGCCAAGCGCAGATAGTCTGATTATGCCGGCGGTTCTGGGGCTTGTGAGCATGGCTTTGGCGGTCGTGTTCTTTCGCCGGGCAAGTCCCGAACTCATCGACGTGCTATAGTGATGACCGTTCTTTCCGTCAGTTACCTGTCGAAATGCTACGCGAGCTATGCAAGCAGCCTTAAAAGGTTCGCAGGCTGGTTCGGCGCACCTGTCAAGCCGACCGAGGAATTCTGGCCGGTCAAGGACATTTCGTTTTCCCTCTCAGCCGGTGAAGCGCTCGGACTGATTGGACAAAATGGCGCCGGCAAGAGCACGCTTTTGAAGCTGATCACCGGCACCGTGCGACCGACCGAAGGCACCGTGCATGTCGGCGGCCGCATCAGCGCCATTCTCGAACTCGGGCTAGGCTTCAATCCTGAATTTACGGGGCGACAGAATGTCTTCCATGCTGGCGGCCTTATGGGCTTTTCGCAGCAGGAGTTAGCGCAAATGATGCCCGCGATTGAAGACTTCGCCGAAATAGGCGAATTTTTCGATCAACCAACTCGGGTTTACTCAAGCGGAATGCTGGCACGTTTGGCATTCGCGCTCGCCACCGCAAGGCGTCCGGAAGTTCTGATAATCGACGAGGTGCTTTCGGTCGGCGATAGTTATTTCCAGCATAAAAGTTTCGATCGTATCCGACAATTCAAGGCAGAAGGGACCTCAATTCTCCTCGTTACTCATAGTTTGGCCGACGTGCGAGCGTTGTGCGATAGGGTGATCCTGCTGGACAAGGGGCGTGCCATTAAGGACGGGCAGCCCGACGAGGTGGTTGACTATTACAACGCGATGATCGCGGCCAAGGAAAACGAGAAGCTGAAAGTAGAGCAGCGGCGAGAGAAAGACGGCTGGGCATTCACCAGGTCGGGGACTTTTCAGGTCAAGGCGTCAAGGCTGCAACTTCTCGATGTGCAGAGCCAAGAATTAGTGAAGGTCGCGCAAGTGGGACAAACCCTGGTGCTGAAGTTGGTGGCGGAGGCAGAGGCGAATGTTTCCCCCCTGGTGCTGGGCCTTATGCTACGCGATCGCACCGGCCACGTCGTGTGGGGCACCAACACCTGGCACACGCGGCAGGTCCTTCGGGATGTCAAGGCAGGCGATGAGATTGAATTCCAGTTGCCTTTCACCTGTACTTTGGGCCAAGGCTCCTATTCGTTCTCAGTGGCGCTGTGCAGTTCAGATACACATCTGGAGAACAACTACGAGTGGCAGGATAATGCGCTCGTTTTTGATGTGATAAATGCTGCTCACCCGTTTTTCATCGGGACGTCCGCACTTGACGCGAGGTTCGTTATTCGGGGGACTACTGCGTGAACGAACTCGAACGGACGATAATGACTAGCAGCTGCAACGATTGTGTCAGCGTCCCGAAGGTACAAGACGCGGGACGCATTCTGGACACGCCGAACGGCCCTGTCCAAATGATGCACAACGGCGTGCGGGTTAGGGCGGGCGGATACCATGGCGACTGGATGGCGCAAATCATTCGCGCGTTACGAGGCCATCACGAGCCGCAGGAAGAGTTGGTTTTCCACCATCTCCTGCGCTACGCCCGCCACAATTCGTTGATCGTGGAGCTCGGTGCCTTCTGGTGCTACTATACGTTGTGGTATTTGCATGAAATTGCGGGTGCGTCGGCGATCTGCATTGAACCAGACCCGAACAATCTTCAACTGGGTCGGGACAATGCGAGCCTGAACGGGCTCGAACATCGTATCAGCTTTCACAATGCCTGCGTTGGCGGTGACGGTCTCGAAAGCCATGAGCTGCGATGTGAATCGGACGGACAGCTTCGCATGGTGCCTTGCCTTGATATGGCCGGGGTATCCAGCTTGACGAATGACCGGACCATCGAGGTGCTGCATCTAGACGTACAGGGAGCGGAGTTGCCGTTCATTCGCTCCATGGCACCGGCGGTTGAGCGGCGAAGCCTGCGATTTGTGGTCGTGTCGACGCACCATAGCAGCATCTCCGGCTCACGAACCACGCACGCCGATTGTAGGGAAGCGTTGCTGGATTTCGGAGCCGTAATATTGGCGGAGCATGACGTACAACAATCATATAGCGGCGATGGACTGATTACCGCTAGTTTCTTTCCCGAGGATCGGCGCATTGAACTTCCGCCTGTGTCGCTGAACAAAGCCGCTCTTTCATTGTTTCCTGAACGCTGATGATCACGTCCTACGCACAAAACTTCGAAGATGTGATTTTGTGGCGCGCCCTCAAGTCAGTAAAGCACGGGTTCTACATCGATATTGGCGCCCAGGATCCGGTAGAAGATTCCGTAAGCCTTTCATTTTACGAACAGGGTTGGCGTGGCGTGCACGTGGAGCCCTCCACCCTCTATGCTGCTAAAATACGCGCGGCCCGACCTGACGAAGAAGTGATCGAAGCAGCAATCGGCCTGGATACTGGCCTATTAACCTTCTATGAGTTTTCAGGAACTGGGCTCAGTACCGGCGATGCCGCCATTGCAAGGCGGCATGCGAAAGCCGGATTCGAAATGAAAGAGCGGGCGGTGCCGCTTGTCAGTCTTGAGAATCTTTTGGATCGCCACGCAGAGAAGGATATTCACTGGCTCAAGGTCGACGTCGAGGGTATGGAAGCTGGTGTTATCAAGAGTTGGGGCTCTTCCAAGGTACGTCCTTGGATTGTTGTGGTCGAAAGCACTTTCCCGCTTTCGACGAAAAAGAGCCATGAGGGATGGCAATCCTATCTCGGAAAGCTCGGTTATAAGTTCGTCTATTTCGATGGCTTGAATCGCTTTTACGTCAGCGAAGAACATCCAGAGTTGAAGGTTTCATTCGGGCCTGGCCCGAATATCTTCGACGAATTCGCTTTTCCCGTTTCCAGCAATTCCGGACTGCTTGCTCCCATGAGGCAGCGATTGGAAGCCATAGAGGAGAAAAAAGCGGAAGTACAAAAGCGGCTGGAAGCGGCGAATGCAGAAGTCACCTCGCTGAATGCCAAGCTTGTTACTCTCGAATCCGATATACATAACTTTGAGGCGGCGCGAATTGCCGAGAAGGCTGCAGCGAATCGCTTGCACGAGGCGGTAACCAGCCTGGAAAGGCATGCGCAGCGGGAAGCTGAAGAATGGCGAGTACAAGCGAAGCGGTATCGAGACCAACTGGAGGAAGTCTACCGGAGTCGCTCTTGGCGTCTAACCTGGCCATATCGAGCGATCGGACACGCGGTGAAATCAGGCAGAACGGTCGCTCGCGCGGCAGCAATTAGCGTGATACTGCTGCCGAGACGAGCGGCAGCGGGCGTCTTCTCAAGAATGATCCGACTTGTACTAACCCGGCCTGCGCTAAAACGGCGGGCTATTGCATCTCTACACACGTATCCTGCGATACTTGGCCATTTACAGGCATTCGCCCGTTCCCGCGGTATCATCGCCACTCAAGCGATAGAGCACAATCCCGGGGCGATGAATATGGCAGTGTCAACGTCTGACCCTCCCGTCGCCGGGGTATTTATGGGCGTCATTCCCGAAAGGGTGAGCAAGCGAATAAGTTCCCGATCCAAACGGATTTTGGAAATGCTTGAAACTCGTCGAAAGGAATATCAATAGCAATGCGCATCGTTATCGACATGCAAGGTGCGCAGGGGTCGAGCGCCAAGCGTGGCATTGGAAGATATACGCTGGCGCTCGCGCACGCACTAATCAAGAGCGGCCGGCATCATGAAATTCTGCTCGCTCTGAACGGTGCCAACACCGAACTAACCTTGGATATTCGTTCCGAATTTGCGGGGATCCTCCCGGAAGAAAACATTAAGGTTTGGCATACTCCTAAGAATGTTTCCGAGCTCTTCGACGGCAAACCATGGCTCCGAACATCTGCGGAAATGCTGCGCGAGGCATTTCTGGCAAAGCTGCAGCCGGATGTTCTGCTCGTATCAAGTCTGTTCGAGGGACTCGACAGCAGCACGGTCACAAGCATAGGGCGGCTTACGACACGCATTCCGACCGCTGTCATCCTTTTCGATTTGATCCCTTATCTCCATCGCCTTCCGTATTTACAGAATCGAACCATCGAGAGTTGGTACGAACGGAAGCTCGATGATCTCCGTCGAGCCGATGCATGGCTCGCGATTTCAGAGGCAACGCGAAGTGATGCCATAAGATGGCTCTCCCTGCCGCGTGATCGAGTCGTCAATATATCAAGCGCAGTTGATGATTCCTTCAGAGTCGTTGACTTGGCTAAGGTCGACATAGAGCGGATCAGGGGAAGATATCGCCTGTTTCGACCCTTCGTGATGTATACGGGGGGTATAGACCATCGAAAAAACATCGAAGGGCTAATAAAAGCTTTTGCGAAGCTACCCAAGGACACGCGCAAAGCTCATCAATTGATCATCGTCTGCAGTATTCAGGACGACAGCAGGACGATGCTTTCCCATCTTGCCTCCAGCATTGGACTGGATAGCGACGAACTCGTGCTGACTGGATATGTCCCCGAAGACGACCTTATCGGGCTATACAATATGTGCTCTTTGTTCGTTTTTTCATCCACCTATGAAGGATTCGGCCTGCCAGTATTGGAGGCGATGCGGTGTGGCGCAGCAGTGATAAGTGCAGACACGTCGAGTATTCCGGAGATTATCGGTTGGGATGAGGCGATGTTCGATCCCCGCTCCGAGGACTCCATCTCGGCCAAGATGTTGAAGGCGCTTTCTGACGACGGCTTTCGATCGAAACTCATTGAAAATGGCTCTCGGAGGGTCAAGTCGTTTTCATGGAAAGCTACAGCTGCCCGTGCCTTGGATGCCATCGAGGAGCTACATCGCTCAACTGCAAAGAAAGCGCGCCATCACAGCGAAAAATCCAGGCCGAAACTTGCCTACTTCTCTCCCCTTCCTCCGGAACGAAGCGGCATTGCAGGTTTCAGTGTCGAACTGCTTCCCGAACTTGCGCGCCACTACGACATTGATGTGATCGTTGCACAAAAAAACGTGTCCGACACGTGGGTGCAGGCGAACGTGCCGGTCCGCAACGTCCAGTGGTTCGAAAAAAACGCCGCCTCCTACGGTCGAATCCTCTATCATTTTGGCAATTCGATGTTTCACGAGCATATGATCGATCTGCTCGAGCGATTTCCCGGCGTCGTTGTCCTCCATGATTTTTTCCTTAGCGGCCTGCACAAAGATCGGCAGATTCATGCTGGGGTGGAGAATGCTTGGAACCAGGAGCTCTTCCGCTCTCACGGATATCTCGCTATTTGGGAACACTTGCGAACGAATGTCGATGCGGTTCTGAAATATCCTTGCAGCCAGAAAACCGTGGAAAACGCCTCGGGCGTGATCGTGCATTCGACCTATTCCGCGAAACTTATCAGAGAGCACTACGGGGCTGCGTCCCAAATCAATATGCGGACCGTGCCACTCGCCCGTGCCGCTGTGCAACTCCCGTCGAAACAAAAAGCTCGAGCGGAGCTGGGGATCGACGAGGATGCCTTCGTTGTCTGCAGCTTCGGCATACTGGCGCCGACAAAGCTTAACCATCGATTGATGGATGCCTGGTCGGCATCTACCCTGTCCGGAGACGAACGTTGCAAACTTGTATTCGTCGGTCTTAATGGGTGGCCAGAATATGCGGCTCGCCTTGAGAAAAAGCAGAAGAAGCGACGCGCAGAAATTACTGGCTGGGTAAGCGAAGAGACATACCGGACATACCTTGCCGCGGCCGATGTCGCTGTTCAGTTACGGACAGATTCGCGCGGGGAGACCTCAGCCGCAATTCTCGATTGCTTGAACGCAGGCTTGCCGACGATCATCAACGCGAACGGATCGATGGCTGAGATCGACCCGGAAGTGGTCATTCAACTTGACGACATATTCATCGACAAGGATCTTGTCGATGCCTTGGACCGGTTGTTTGCAGACGCCGGCTTGCGAAGAACACTCGCGAAGCAAGCACAAGACTACGCTGCCATCCGCCATTCACCCCGCCTATGCGCGGACATGTATTCGGATTTCATTGAATCCGTCTACGAGGGAGTGTCGATGCAAGACGTCCTTGGAGCCGTCGCGGCGATTCCGGAAGCGCCGCGTGACGAGGAAGACCTCGTCACGTTTGCGGAGTCCGTCGATAAGTCGCTTCCCCGTATGGCACGATTGCCCAATCTGCTGATCGATGTCTCCGGCCTTGTTGTTGGAAAAGATCACATCAGGAAGCAGGAGTTAATAGGGGCCGTACGCGACCTTCTTCTTGACCCGACACGAGACCGCCGCGTGGAAACGATCTTTTTCGATTCCGACATCGGTCGATTTCGATACGCTCGCGATTTCACGTTCTCTATGTTGGGGTGTCCAATTGCGTTGGGGGAAGATGGGATTGTGGACGTTCGCAGCGGGGATATTCTCGTGGACGCTGATCCGTCGGTATCTAGCGCTGATGCACGTAGGAACGAAATTGTGTTAGTCTGGAAAGCTCAGGGAGTTAGTGTTGGGCATAGACTTGCTGAATGGGCAAAGCCAGCAGTTGCGTAATTCAGACGCAACTACGAATTTGCCTTCCTAAGTTCTTCTCTTCTGAACTCGGCTCTGAGAAATCGTTGAAAATCGCCATCGATGGCAGAAACCTCGCATCGGCCACCGATGGAATCGGCCGATTCGTGCACAATGCGATCAAGGCTCTGGCGGCGCAGGGCGCAGACGTTGCGGTCTATGCGCCGGATGCGGTCAGCGCGGGTTACGACATTCCGCCTGGCGTTTCCGTGCGGCTTGCCGGCTTCAAGGGGCCTCTCGCCAGGACCTTTTGGGGACAGTCGGTGCTGCCGTCGCTGACACGGCGCGACCGCGTGGAGGTTCTCTGGGGGCCTTCGCATCGGCTGCCTTTCGGGCTCCACAGCCGCATCGCACGCGTGGTCACGATCCACGATCTCGTCTGGCTGCATATCGCGCGGACCATGCGAACCCGCACCTGGATGGGCGACCGTCTGCTGATGAAGCCGGCGTTGCGGACCGCCGATGCTGTGGTCGCGGATTCGGCGGCCACGGCAACCGCGCTGGCGGCTGAATTTCCCTGGCTGAAATCGCCGGTCAGGACAGTGTTTCCGGGCACGGCCACGCTGCCGGCTCCCAGCGATGTTTCGAGCTTGGAGCCTCTCGGGATCACCAGGCCCTACGCGCTTTTTGTCGGCACGCTCGAGCCGCGGAAGAATCTCGCCAATCTAATAAGGGCCTACGGCCTGCTGCCGGCCGTTACCCGCTCGGGCTGCGACCTTGTCATCGTTGGCGGCAAGGGATGGAAACAGACGGGTCTGGCCGATTTCGTGCGCAGCAGCGGGCTCGAGACGAATATCAGGTTTACTGGCTTCGTCGACGACAGTGTGCTCGCAACGCTATATGCGAATTGCCTGTTCCTGGCGATGCCCTCGCTCTATGAGGGGTTCGGCTTGCCGATCGTCGAGGCCCACTCCTTTGGCAAGCCGGTGCTGACGTCGAACACATCGTCGATGCCTGAAGTCGCTGGGGACAATGCCGTCCTTGTCGACCCGAACGACCCGGCGGCGATCGCCGCGGCATTCGGCCGGCTCTCGATGGATGCTGAGTTTCGCAGCCAGATTGCCGCCGGCGCGCGCAACAATGCCGGGCGATTCACCTGGGAGAATCACGCCAGGGACATGCTACGGATCTTCGAGCAGGCCATCTGGCAAAGACGAAAGACCGACGCGTGAAAGTCCTGCATTTCTTCAAGACATACTGGCCGGACACGTTCGGTGGGGTGGAGCGGACCATCCATGCCATCGCCGAGAGCACGGCTCGGCACGGCGTCGAAACACAGGTGCTCTCGTTGAGTCGCACGCCGGAAGAAAACACGCAACGTCTTGACGGCCATGTTGCCCGCAAAGCCAGGTTGGATTTCGAGCTTGCGTCCACCGGATTTTCGCGCGAGGCCTTTCGTAAGTTCGGTACGCTCGCCAGACAAGCCGATCTGGTCCACTACCACTTTCCATGGCCGTTCATGGACGTCGTGCATTTTCACTCCCGCCACGGCAAGCCGGCTGTCGTCACCTATCATTCCGACATCGTCAAACAGAGGCTTATCCTGCCTTTTTACCGGCCCTTGATGATGCGCTTCCTCGGGGCTGTCGACGCTATCGTGGCGACATCGCCGAACTATCTCGACTCGAGTCCTGTTCTCAGAACATTCAGGGCCAAATCGAAGATCATCCCCATCGGCATCGACGAAGGCGCCTATCCAACGCCAAGCGCGGCCGACGACGTCTGGTGCCGATCGACGGTCGCGGAGCCTTTCGTGCTGTTCGTCGGCGTTCTGCGCTACTATAAGGGGCTGGATGTCCTGATCCATGCCGCCGGCCAGGCGCGGTGCAAGATTGTCATCGCCGGCTCTGGACCGGTCGAGCGCGAGCTCAGGCAACAGGCCGAGACGCTGGGCCGCGATAATGTGATTTTCCTTGGCGAGGTAGCCGAACCCCGCAAGATGGCTCTGCTACGCACCTGCCTCGGCTTCGTTTTCCCGTCGAATCAGAGGTCCGAAGCTTACGGTCTTTCACTCGCCGAGGCAGCCATGTGCGGCAAACCGTTGATTTCTTGCGAAATCGGAACGGGCACAAGCTATGTTAATGAAGCCGGCCGGACCGGGCTCGTTGTTCCGCCATCGGACCCGATACGCCTCGCCGAGGCCATCAACCGGCTGGTCGATGGGCCGACCGAGGCCGCAAGCTGGGGACGAGCCGCGCGCGATCGCTACGTTCGCCTGTTCACGGCGGAGAGGATGGGGAAATCCTATGCCGAGCTCTACCGCGAGCTCGGTGGCCGCAAAGGCTGAACAACAAGGCCGTGCACCATCCTGTTCGGTTTCAATGAAGATTCTATCATTTTACTTACCGCTGAGTTCATGACACTTGGTGGGTCGGTACTCGCCCAAAAAACCTCTAGCTCTCCCCCCAACTCCGCGCTAATGCCATAACCGGTGACGGGGCTGGGGATTTGCAATCTGGAGTGGCGGTGGACGGTGTTCTGTCCCGCGCCGTTCTGATAGTATTCCCGCGCCTGGAGTTCAGTACTACCCAATGACCGCCTATGTAGAAGCCGTATCGGGCCTGCGACCGAAGATGCGGCGCGCCATCATCATGGTCCAGGACCTCGTCATGGTCCTGATCGCGGTGGCGCTCAGCCTCACGCTCTCGCAGTCGCGGCTTTCCTTCGATGCGTTCTCCTCCGGCGGGCTGGCCTGCTGGGCGCTCATCGTGCTCCTCGCCCATCTCCTGTTTCGCACCTGCGGCCTCTACAGCACCGTCTGGCGCTTTGCCTCGACGCCCGACTTCTTCAACATCCTGAAGGGCTGCGGCAGCCTGACGGTGGTTCTCTATCTGGCCTCGATTGCCTACCGCTCCTTTTTCCAGCCGGTCGCCGGTCTCAACGAGCGCCAGTTCATCGTCTTCTTTCTGGTCTCCTTCACCATCATTTCGGCACCCAGGCTCTACTATCGTTTCCTGCGCGACGGCGCGTCCTGGCGCATCCTGCGCCGCGCCGCCGGCGATGCGTCGATCAAGCAGGCGCTGTTCATCGGCCGGCTGAGCGAGGCCGACGTGATCGTCCGCTTCACCCGCACGGCGGTGCCGGCCGAATATGCCATTGCCGGCATCATGGCCACGGAGGCCGGCGCGCCGCTCGGTACGCAGATCCAGGGCGTTCCGGTCGTGGCGCTGCGGCCGCGTCTGGTCGAGGTGCTGGAAGAGTATGTCAAGGGCACGGAAAACCTCGACCTTCTGATCTTCGGCAAGGGGGTCGAGCGCGAGATCGAGGACTATGCCGAGCTGGTGCGCGTCGCCCGCCACAGCGGCATCGCCGTCGTCCAGTTCTCCGGTCTTTCGGAGCTGGGGCAGGGCGGCAAGCTGGTTCTCGATGCCGTCGAGATGGAAACCATCATGCGCCGTTCGGCGGTCGCCACCGACATCGCGCGCATCGGCGTCTTCGTCGGCGGCAAGCGCGTGCTGGTCACCGGCGGGGCCGGCTCCATCGGCCGTGTGCTGGTCAAGCGCGCGCTGGAGCTCGGCGCCGAGGCGGTGCTGGTGGCCGACAATTCCGAGTTCGGCATCTTCCAGCTCGATCAGATCATCGACGAGAAAGACCGCGACCGGCTGGCAAGCCGCATCGTCGATGTCACCGACCGGCCGCACATGATGCGCCTCGTCAGCGAGTTCAAACCCGCCATCATCTTTCACGCCGCGGCGCTGAAGCATGTGCCGCTGCTGGAAGAGAACTGGGAAGCGGCGATCGAAACGAATGTCTTCGGCACGCTCGCCTGCGCCGAGGTCGCGGCCGAATGCGGGGTGCCGCAGTTCCTGCTGATTTCCAGCGACAAGGCCGTCGACCCGAGCTCGGTGCTTGGCGTCACCAAGCGCGCGGCCGAGCAGATCGTCTCCTCGCTGCATGAAACGCACGCCGCGCCGTCGCCTTTCCCTGCCGGCGGGCTGAACGGCCGCCATGCCGGCGTCCCAACTGTGCGTCGTCCCGGCACCAAATTCATCGCCGTGCGCTTCGGCAATGTCTTCGGCTCCAACGGCTCGGTGGCGACCATCTTCCAGGCGCAGATCGAGGCCGGCGGGCCGGTCACCATCACCGACCGGCGCATGACGCGCTATTTCATGACGGTGGCCGAGGCCGTCGATCTCGTCATCATGTCGGCCGCCGATGCCGAGCGGCGCCAGGGCAGGGACGACTACGCCATCTACATGCTCGACATGGGCAAGCCCGTGCCGATCCTCGAAGTCGCCGAAACCATGATCCGCATGGCCGGCAAAAGCCCCTATACCGACATTCCGATCCGGTTCACCGGCATCAGGCCCGGGGAGAAGCTGCACGAGGCTCTGCATGGCGAAGGCGAGGAGGTCGTCAAGCTCGACATCGCCAAGATCTTCGGCCTCAGGACCGACGTCGTCGAGTGGCCGAGGATCGAGGCCGCGCTGCCGGCGCTGGTGGCCGCGATACGGGACCAGGACAAGGCCGCGGCGCTCGCGATCCTGGCCGGGCTCTACCGGGCAGGGCAAGGCATTGGCGGCGCGCCCGATCGGGCGGTGCCGAAAGCGGCCGGACAGATCGGTTAGCCCTGTGCCGCCCTCCCGCAATTGGCTATTGAAGCCTGTTCAAATGCCCTGCGGGTTCTGAAGCAGTGACCGGAAATGATCAGCGCGTGGCCGTTCTCATGGGCACGAGGGATGGCGCCGCCTATATCGGCGATCAGTTGCAATCCTTGCTCGACCAATCATGGCCCCATGTCGATCTCTGGGTTTCCGACGACGGCTCGACGGACGCCACGCTCGCGATCCTCGATGCGTGGCGGTCCCGCTGGAACAAGGGCTCCCTTACCGTGGTGCAGGGCCCGCGAAACGGCTTCGCAGCCAACTTCCGCTCGATGATCATCGAGCCGCGCGTCGATGACGATTACTACGCCTTTTGCGACCAGGACGATGTCTGGGAGCCGGACCGGCTGGAGAGCGCCATTCGCTGGATGGAGACACAGGATATGGCAATGCCTGTCCTGTTCTGCTCGCGCACGGCGACCATTTCCGAGACCGGCGTCCCGGCCGGCCATTCGCCGCTGTTCCACCGCCCGCCATCCTTCCGCAACGCCCTGGTGCAGAGCATCGCCGGCGGCAACACCATGCTCTTCAACCGCGCGGCGCGCGACCTCCTGGCGAAGGCATCGGCAAGAACCGAATTCGTCAGCCATGACTGGTGGGCCTATCTCGTCGTGACCGCTGCCGGCGGCAAGGTCCGCTACGAGCCGCGGCCGCTGGTCAGATACCGGCAGCACGGGGCGAACCTGGTGGGCGCCAACGTCTCCTGGAGGGCAAGGCTTTCGAGGCTCGGGCGGCTGTTCCAGGGCCAGTTCGCCACCTGGACGGACAGCAATCTCAGAGGCCTTGCCGCCAACCGCGACCTCGTCACACGCGATGCAGCACGCTGCCTTCGCCTCTTCATCAGGGCGCGCAAGGGCAGTGCCCTCAGGCGCTTCAGCCCGCTCGGCAAAAGCGGCGTCTACCGGCAGACCCTGATGGGCACGCTCGGCCTCTACCTTGCCTTTCTTTGGCGGAGGATCTGAGCCGTGACGGCAAAGCGGGCTTTCGACGTGACTATCGCGGCCGTCATGCTGGCGGTTACGTCTCCCGTTGTGCTGATCGCCATGCTGGCGGTCAGGGCGACGTCGTCCGGACCGGCCATCTTTTCGCAGCCGCGCGTCGGGCGCGGCGGCGCTGTCTTTGCCTGCCACAAGCTGCGCACCATGCATCGCAACACCCCGTCCTTGCCCACGCACGAGGCGCCTGCCGGGTCGGTCACCGCGGTGGGCAGGGTGCTGCGCGCGACCAAGATCGATGAGCTGCCGCAGCTCTGGAATGTGCTCAAGGGCGAGATGAGCCTTGTCGGTCCCCGTCCGTGCCTGCCGACGCAAACGGAGCTGATCGGCCACCGGCGGCGGCTGGGCGTGCTTTCGGCGCTTCCGGGCATCACCGGGCTGGCGCAGATCAAGGGCATCGACATGTCCGATCCGAAACTCTGCGCCGAGACCGACGCTGCCTATCTGAAGGCCGCTTCGATCGGCCTCGACCTCAGAATATTGCTGGGGACATTCTACCGGGCCTGAGTGGCTTTCTTTCGCGCCAGTTCCTCAAGCCGGCCGAGCGTATCGGTTTCCGGCATCCAACCTTCCCCGGCCAGCAGTGACGGATCGCAGACCTGGGTCGCGGTCAAGGCTTGCCATGATGCCTGCCTGCCGAGCAGCCTTGCCGCCAGCCGCAGCGGCATCCCAGGCATGGGAAAAAGCCGCGGCGGACGGCCGAAACCACGCCGGAACGCGGCAATGATTTCGGACGTCGCAAGAGGGGCGGCGTTGCCCGCGACATAGGCCGGGTGGAGCGGTCCCGGACGGCTGACAAGGTGCAGCACCGCGCCCGCCGCGGTGTCGGACGCGATCAGAGAGCGCACACCCGCCAGCACGCCGGTCGGCAGCGGCAGGGCGGTGTCGGCAAGCCGCATCAGCGCTGCCATGTTGCCCCTCATGCTCTCCCCATAGACGGGCGGCAGGCGCAGTGCCGTGGCATCCGGGCGTCCGGCGTAAGCCTCGATCATCCTGATCTCGCCTTCCCGCTTGGAGCGGCCATAGGCGCATTGCGGGGCAGGGGCCATCGCCTCGTTGATCGTGCCGCTGAAGCCGGGACCCGCCACGGCCCGGATCGAGGAAAGATAGATGAAGCGCCCGCCGCAACCTGCAGCCGCGGCCTTGGCCAGCCGCGCGGTCAGCGTCGCATTGGCGGCCTGGTGGTCGGCGTCGCTGAAAGTCCGATCGTTGTTCAGCGCCGCGCAGTGGACGACATGGCTCACCTCGCGCATCAATGCCAGGAAGGCGTCGTCCGGCGCATCGGCGCCGGGCAGCGCAAAGACCTCGCCCGCAGCCTGCAGTCGTTCCGGCCGGCGGGACGCAATGCGCATGTCGAAGCCGGCCTGACGCAGCCGGCCGGTCACCTGGCGTCCGATCAGCCCCGTCGCCCCGGTGACCAGGACCTTCATGTTCGCCGGCCGGCGGCCGAAGGAATGGCTGCGCTCTTGCCGGTCGGCGGCACCGTTCGTCCGCAAGCCAGATAGGTTCCCGAAACCAGGAACACCATCAGCGTCGAATCGAGAAGGTCCTGACCGACCAGGATACCGGTCAGCCCGCCTATGAGATAGGTGACGACCGTGACGATGATCATCGTTGCGCCGAACCGTTCCGCTGGGCCGGCGCTGCGGAGCAGCGCTCTTGCCGCGTTCCAGGCCGCGACGACGAAGATCGCCGCCAAGGCGAACGCCCCTAGCAAACCGGCCTGCACCGCCGCGGTCAGAAAACCGTTATGGTAATGGTTGTAGCCTGCGTCCATGCCGAATTGATCGTGAAAACCCTGTTTCATCAGCGCCCGGCTGCCTGTGATGCCATGTCCGAAAATCGGAGCCTCGTGAAACGCCTTCGTGCCGATCTCCCACATCGCCACCCGCAGCCCAAGCGCCGTCGTATGGTCGTTCTTGGTGGTGAGCGCATCCAAGTCGCTGAAAAGGAAGTCAGCGCGATTGGCAATGACGGGAAACGCGATCGCGGCGAGCAGCAGGCAGGCGCCGCCGGCAATCAGCGCAATGCGCGCAAGTTTCAACCCGCTAAGCCGGCGCCGGTTGATCGAGAGCACGGCGATGCCCGCAAGCAGCAGCGCCAGCCAGATGATGCGGGAGCCCGAATAAAGCACAGCCAAGCTGCCCGCAAGCGCAGCGAAGGTCAGCAGCTTCCAGCGCTTTTCGATCCCCGACAGCGCGCCTGCGAGGCTCATCGCCGCGGCCAGGCAGGTCACCGTCGCGAATACGATTGCGTTCCCGGCACCGCCTTCGGCCCTGGTGCCGATCCAGTAATACTGAACGACGGCGAGCAGCAGCGCGCCGAAACATGCCGCGGCGCTCGCCAGCACGACGATGCGGACAAGCACTGTCTTTTCCGTGATGCTCCAGGTCGAATAGGAGATCGGAAAGAAGAGGAAAGTGATAAGCGGCAGGAACAACCGCAGATCCGCCGCCAGTGTGCCGTTGACGATCGAAGCAAGGACGATGGCCGCGCAATAGGCACAGATCGCCACCGTCATGGCCAGCATCGGCCGGTCGATGTTGAACTGCCGCCGTTTGATGGCGAGCAGAACCACGGACCAAAGCGCGCCGCCGTTGAAAACGAAGCTGACCACCGATCCCAGCACCGGCGGCGAGAAGAAGCAGACGATCGAGAAGTAGATGTTGATCTGTGTCGGCGTGAGATGTCGCCGAAGCGATGTAAACGGGTTCAATGCCTTGCTTCGCAATCTTCCAGGTTGTGCGCAGAACCCGCCGGGGTACCGAACAATTGGCCCTGACCGATCCCGTTCTGCCGCGCCTCGCCCCGTTCCCGCGCCGGTATAGCGGCTGGCTCCGATCTCCGATAGGGCGACCGAAGGATGTCCAGCCGAAAATCGGCGGCGTGGACGAAAGCTCTTGGAAGTCAACCTAGCCGATCGAAGCAAATAGGTTTGTTCGGCCCCTTTCAATTGCTCGGCTTGTCTGGGAGAATTTTCCGACTTATCAAGCTCACTTGGAAAATTCATTCCCAAAGCGCTGTGCCCGGCGCGGGTCTTGCGTTGTTATGGGCGATGGCGATCTGCTAGAACGCCCGCGACAAGGGTCCAGGGCTTGACGGGCTGTTTTAGCAAACCGCGCCAATCGCCTGCTGCAAGGCCTGGCCGGCACGAAAGAACGCTCAATAGCTTATGAATATCGCGCTCACCCATCTGCAGCGGCTAGAGGCCGAATCCATCCACATCTTCCGTGAGGTTGCGGCCTCTTTCGCCAAGCCGGTGATGCTCTATTCGGTCGGCAAGGATTCCTCGGTGCTGATGCATCTGGCGATGAAGGCCTTCTATCCCGCCAAGCCGCCATTTCCCTTCCTGCATGTCGACACGACCTGGAAGTTCCGTGAGATGATCGCCTTTCGCGATCAGATGGCGCAGAAGCTCGGCTTCGACCTGCTTGTTCATGTCAACGAAGACGGCGTGCGCGACGGCATCAACCCCTTCGATCACGGCTCGAACACCCACACCCATGTGATGAAGACGGTGGCTCTGCGCCAGGCGCTCGACAAATACGGCTTCGACGCGGCCTTCGGCGGCGCCCGTCGCGACGAGGAGAAGTCGCGCGCCAAGGAACGCATCTTTTCCTTCCGCAATGCCCAGCATGCTTGGGATCCCAAGAACCAGCGGCCGGAAATGTGGAAGATCTTCAACACCCGGATCGCGCCGGGTGAATCGATCCGCGTCTTTCCCCTGTCCAACTGGACCGAGCTCGACATCTGGCAGTATATCTTGCAGGAGAACATCCCGATCGTGCCGCTCTATTTCGCCAAGGAGCGGCCGGTCGTCGAACGCGACGGCATGCTCATCATGAAGGACGATGACCGCATGCAACTGCGCCCCGGCGAGAAGATCGAGAACCGTCTCGTGCGCTTCCGCACGCTGGGCTGCTATCCGCTGACGGGCGCCATAGAATCGGATGCCGACACGCTCGAAGCCATCGTCGGCGAGATGCTGACCGCCCGCACCTCCGAGCGCCAGGGCCGCCTCATCGACCGCGACGAGGCAGGTTCCATGGAAAAGAAGAAGCGCGAGGGGTATTTCTGAGCATGCGCCACATCCTGGCCAAGAGCCTCGCCCCGACCGATTCGATCCGCGACTACATGGCCGCGCAGGAGAAGAAATCGCTGCTGCGCTTTCTCACCTGCGGCTCGGTCGACGACGGCAAGTCGACG
Source organism: Mesorhizobium sp. M1A.F.Ca.IN.020.04.1.1 (assembly GCF_003997315.1). Classification (NCBI taxonomy): domain Bacteria; kingdom Pseudomonadati; phylum Pseudomonadota; class Alphaproteobacteria; order Hyphomicrobiales; family Phyllobacteriaceae; genus Mesorhizobium; species Mesorhizobium sp. M1A.F.Ca.IN.020.04.1.1. The sequence goes on along the minus strand of NZ_RZSN01000063.1, from coordinate 2,087 downwards.
CTGATCGGCCGGCTGCTGTCCGATACCAAGCAGATTTTCGAGGACCAGCTCGCCGCGTTGGAGAACGATTCTCGCAAGCACGGCACCACCGGCGACGACATCGACTTCGCGCTGCTCGTCGACGGGCTGGAGGCCGAGCGCGAGCAGGGCATCACAATCGACGTCGCCTACCGCTTCTTCGCCACGCCAAAGCGCAAGTTCATCGTCGCCGACACGCCCGGCCATGAGCAATACACGCGCAACATGGCGACGGGCGCTTCGACCGCCGACGTCGCCATCGTGCTGATCGATGCGCGCCAGGGCGTGCTGCGCCAGACCCGGCGCCATTCGATCATCGCCTCGCTGCTCGGCATCCGCCACATCGTTCTTGCCGTCAACAAGATCGACCTCGTCGGCTTCGACAAGACCGTGTTCGACCGGATCGTCGCCGACTACGGCGAATTCGCGCAAAGCCTGGGCTTCAACAGTATCGTGCCGATTCCGATGTCGGCGCGCTTCGGCGACAATGTCACCAGCCGCTCGGAGCGCACGCCCTGGTATTCCGGGCCGTCGCTTATCGAGCATCTGGAAACCGTGTCCGTCGACGAGGCGGCGATCGAATTGCCGTTCCGCTTTCCCGTCCAGTATGTGAACCGTCCCAATCTCGATTTTCGCGGCTTTGCCGGAACCATTGCATCCGGTTCCGTTTCCAAAGGCGATGAGGTCGTGGTCGCCAAGTCGGGTAGGGCCTCCCGGGTCAAGCGCATCGTCGCGCATGGCGGCGACCTTGAGCAGGCTGTTGCCGGCCAGGCCATCACGCTCGTCCTCGAGGACGAGGTCGAGGTTTCGCGCGGCAACATGCTGGTATCGCCGGCCGCACGTCCGCAGGTCGCCGACCAGTTCGCCGCCAATCTGGTCTGGTTCGACGAGCAGGCCCTGCTGCCCGGCCGGTCCTATATCCTGCGCACCGAAACCGATCAGGTGAGCGCGACCGTCACCGATCTGAAATACCGCGTCAACGTCAACGATTTCGCGCATGAAGCGGCGAAGTCCCTCGACCTCAACGAGGTCGGGGTGTGCAACTTGTCGACCCGGGCGCCGATCGCCTTCGATCCCTTCGCCGAGAACCGCACGACCGGCGCCTTCATCCTGATCGACCGCATCAGCAACGCCACCGTCGGCGCCGGGATGATCCTGCATTCGCTGCGCCGCGCCGAGAACATCCATTGGCAATCGCTCGACGTCGGCAAGCGCGGCCGCTCCGACCTGAAGAACCAGCGCCCGGCGGTGTTCTGGTTCACCGGTCTGTCCGGTTCCGGCAAGTCGACGATCGCAAATCTTTTCGAGAGGAAGCTGTTCGCGTCCGGCCGCCACACCTACATCCTCGACGGCGACAATGTCCGCCACGGCCTCAACCGCGATCTCGGCTTCACCGACGCGGATCGGGTCGAAAACATCCGCCGCGTCGCCGAAGTGGCCAAGCTGATGGCCGATGCGGGCCTGATCGTCATCGTCTCGTTCATTTCGCCCTTCAGCGCCGAGCGGCGCATGGCGCGCGAGCTGATGGGCGAGGGGGAATTCGTAGAGGTGTTCGTCGACACGCCGTTCGAGGAATGCGCCCGCCGCGACCCGAAGGGCCTTTACGCCCGCGCCTTGAGCGGCGAGATCAAGAACTTCACCGGCGTCGATTCTCCCTACGAGACGCCGGAGAACCCCGAGATCCACCTCGAGACTCTCGGCAGGACGCCCGAGGAGATGGCGGAAGCCCTGGAACACTGGCTGACGGAGCGCGACGTTGCCGAAGAGCAGTATGACGATGGCGGCGGCATCTGACGACGCGGCAATGCTTGGCGTGTTCGAGCGCCTCGCGCTCGATGCCGGCCGTGCGGTGATGCGCGTTTTCCACGAAGGCTGCGCCGTCGATAGCAAGTCCGACTCCTCGCCGGTGACGGAAGCCGATCGCGAAAGCGAAAAGATCATCCTGGCCGGCCTGCGCACCGCTTATCCGGAGATCCTCTGCGTGGCCGAGGAGGAGGTTGCGGCGGGGGTTGCCCCCCCCGACCTCCACGGCGCCTTCTTCCTCGTCGATCCGCCCGACGGCACCAAGG